>JAYEJS010000001.1 GCA_034660695.1 Candidatus Thermoplasmatota archaeon
ATGGTTTCTCTCACCAATTGCTCGTAGTCAGTCTCCTCAACGGTCTTATTGCCCTCAACGGGTACGGCTTTGAATAATCTTATGGTTGCTTTGTTCATGACTCCCTCCTTTTTGAGTGGCGGGTGGTAATTCTTTCGCGTAAGATAATAGGAACCACCTTTGCCACATTGCTCTCATCCCACTAGCCTTGTCGCTTTGTTCACAATGCTCCTCTTTATATAATGGCGAGCAGTAAATTTTCTCCAATGAAATTTAGTAGGAACTGCTTGTGCCATTACATCTTCCTATTATACCCGATCCGAAAACAAAATGCAACCCCCCACTTATTTGCCCTTAACCAGCATGTGTATTGCTTCGTCCATATATGCATAGATCGTCCATATGGCTTTTATTAAAATCATAATTGGTAAAATTATCGGAGAGAAAGCTATTGCTGTTACTGCTGTTAATCTGGCTTTATTTTTCACTTTTCTCATTTCCCCAACATTATAACCGATTTCAGATGATTTTTCAAGTGTCTGGATACCAATTCCAAATTTCTTGATCTAAATACTTGCCATCCACCTTATCTGGTCTTACCCATTTGCATAAAAAATCAACTCTTCCTTTGCGTTCTCGTCTCCATACAACTCCTTCAATGGGGTCTAGCTCACCATGCGGATGTATATCTTTAATCGCTTTCTTGCACCACTCAATTGATCGTGGCGGCCCCTCTGAGAGAAGATGGGGAAGAACAAAATCGTATGGTTTAACTCGTTCCCGCAATTTATTAAATGTAATGCGTTTGTGTGGTAATTTCATAAGATCAAAAACCACAAATGGCTCGTGCAATAAGGCATATCGGGTTCCATGTGCTAAAGCTAACCACTCACCACACAATCGTTCTCCCGGTTTAAGAAATTCAAATCTACCAATTTGAGAATATACCCAATCCGCAAATAAATGGTGCTGTTTATAAGGACTAGAATAAGCACTGTATCCAGATCTACCTAAAGGAATTATTCTGCCATCGATGTTGGCAATAGATACATTGGAACCATCTACCTTTACTTGTACTATTATACGATCATGTTTGTCTTTAACTTTTTCACACACAATTTTCTTAGCGCCTTCGCCAATCATATGATCTCCTGGCCCCATTCTACTGCCAGGAACATGCGGAATATGACCATATGCCTTTTGCCCTAATGGTTTCACATTATACATGTTCTACCATATGAAAAATCATAACAGATTATCTGGAATTAATTATTAAATCGTTTGATCTATCACTGTCGTTTTGGGTTCCATCTGTTTGGCACCAATTATCCGAATCTGTTGGAGTGCCAGTCCACGGAAATTCAAATTTCTTGGGCGGTGGGTATCCTATTACTGGCATGGGATAATCTCCGGGCACCGTAACCCAGCCGTAACCGTGGCATCCATGACAGGTTTTCTCTCCTACGGTTGAGTCGGGATCGGGGATTTTTCCCGTTCCGTTACACACAGGACATAATACTGCTTTCATATCTAATCACCTCTTAGAACTCAATAAACAACATCAACTATTCCTCGTATTGTTTCTTCTCCATACCCTGCCGCCAATAAAACTGGTATGATAACTTCCGAAAACAGAACATCTATTGGAAGATCGTCAATGGGTTTACTGACCATATATTCTCCGTATTGATTTCTGAGAATCATTTCCGTACCCTTTTCTAATATGCCTAATGCTGGTACATTTGATTCTTTAGTGATTTCATCTAAATTCATCTTATCCTCCTCAATTCTCTTTTGTGGCTGCTGCCGTTTTAACGACAATGTTACTCCCTATACACATGATACACGAGCTATCCCACGAGTATAACAAAAATGTCATAAAAACGCAATGTCTAATCCCCAAAGAACTTTTTAAGCTTTTCTGCTTTTGGGTTTCGTTCCTCATTCTCTGTTATCTTTTTGGGGTCTATCCCAAGGGCAGAAGCTAAGTACATCATGGCGGAAAGCCATTGGGGCGCCAACCGCAATATGCTTTGGGAAGCATTAAACAACATAATAGATCTCATTGGATTTTTTTCGTATAGCTCTTTCATTAATTCGGTTGGATCAACCAATTCAATGGGAATAGGATGTTTCGTTGAGTCTTTTATCCTCAAAACTATTTCTTTCTCGATATCGGATGTTATTAATTTTAGGTCAGACATCATTTCTCCTTAAAAATCTTCATTATTTCTGTCGCTAAAAGTTCCCTTACTGTCTTTGAATTTAAATTAACATTCATCTTCCCGAACTCTTTAAGTTTCTCCTCTACCCTTTTCCGCTTTTCGGACTTCTTTTTTGCCATTACCAATCACCTGCCTCAAGTTTATCTAATATATCTTCCAGCTTCAATATTATATATGTTTCTCCACGATTTTGCCTTATTGCTACCGCATCTACTTCGTCTGGAATTCGTAAATATTTTGCTATGCTTTTTCTTCGTTTAGCTTGAATCCTTAATCCTTGTATTATTAGGTCAACCTCCCTCGATTCCCCTAGCGCTCTTCCGTTGCTGGCGTACGCTCTATCAGCCGCCAATCCGCGTTTGCGGGCATTATTGACTAATTCTCTCTCAAAATCAGTGCCTTTTCTTTTAATGTTTTTCATTTAATTCCATACAAGCTTGAAAATGACAATGCCCCGGTATTGAGAAATGAGTTCTATCTATTTTGACCACATCGTAATTATCAAACCAACACGCAATGCTGTTTAGCAACAAATCTAATCTCTCCTTTTTCCATCCCTCTAATTGATCACATGCTTGGTGTTCTTTCCATACAGCTAATATGCGAAAATCATAATCCCTGTTATGCAGGTCTCGCACTATCCATACATCTTCATCTTCGTAATACAGTTCAGTTAAAACTTTTCTTTCACATAATGGACAAGACATTATTTCTCCTATTTATCAGATATGATTTTGTTGTATAAACCAATCAATCAATATTTCTTGGCACAATTTTTCTGCTCGATCTTTATCGGGTTGCGGTGGCAATGGACTGTGGATCAATGCTTCGTGCGCTGTTTTGAACAATTCATCTGCTGTCTTTTGAACTTTTTCTAATGACCATTCACCCTTTTTAATTTCTATCAAATCTTGTGCATCGTTTCTTTCTACCTGGATCTCGCCAGTTGAAAGAAATTCTATTCCAAGACGAAGTATTCTAATTAAATGGCTGGCATTTTTACAGTCATACCCAAATTTCTCTACAAGCTTTCTTCGTTTCTTTCCCATATGTTTTCCGCTTGGGTGCGTCATTCTATGTAACTGGTTTTTACTGTAACCAACAAATGAATGATATGCTTTTTTAGAGCAAAATATATCTCTGTTCTTAATCAATCTTTGCCCGAATTCAGTCTTTATTATATAT
>JAYEJS010000002.1 GCA_034660695.1 Candidatus Thermoplasmatota archaeon
AGTATGGGATAACAATGATAAGGAGATCATAGAGGCAGATCCACACTTTGAAAATTGGGAGGATGAAGAGGCTGACTGGACGGATGGTACATTGGGTTATCTCTACCCAAACAAGGATCCCGAAGATCTTATCAATAAAAAATTAACCGACTATAGCTATAGTGGGCATGGCGGCCACCCTGGTTCTTGGTACGGAAGGGTTGAGGCAGACAGTATAACGGATATATTTAATAATTACAGTGCATGGGCATATGGAAAAGTGAAAGATGTATGGCAATGACAGAGAAATAGGGCTGTAAGTTTCGCAAATGATAAAGTGGGAAGACCTTTCGATTTTGTATCACCATGGTATACGTGGTGGGGAGGACTATACACAAAACAAAAGGATGGCTCCTATGGGATACCTGGACATAATTATCCCGGATACGGGTACTACTGTTCAGAATTGACATGGGCATCTTGGAAACATGCATACATAGATCTAGATACAGATAATGGTCCTGTCTGGCCCGGGGAACTTGCCCGTAATTCGCGTGTAGATATTTACTACCAGCATGGATCAACACCTGACTAAAAACGAAAACCTTTCCCCTCTTTTTATTGATATAAAGTTTAAATAGAAACAGGGTATTTAAAAAATGAGTGAAAAAATGAAGAATATAATAATCATTTCAGTTTTTGTTCTATCTATCCTCCTCATTGCTTCATCAATGGCTTTTCATGAAAGAAAAAACGATAATGAAGAATGGAATGAAAGATATGCGGGAAAAGGAGTTTCCAGAGCAAGCGATATTAAACAAACAGGTAATGGAGGATTCATCGTTGTTGGGGTTACCGCACCACTATCAGGAGATACATGGGATGCGTGGCTTTTGAAAGTAGACGCTAATGGAAATGAAATATGGAATAAAAGTTTTGGAGGAATGGGGAATGATGAGGCGTATAGTGCAATTGAATCGAAAGAGGGATATACGATTGTGGGAAGTACACAACATTGGGGTGAGACGGATTATGATTTCTGGTTAATAAAGACAGACCGAAATGGAAATGAAATATGGAATAAAACATATGGAGGAAAGGGGGATGATATTGCAGAAAAAATTATACAAACCAATGATGGAGGGTATGTAGTAGTAGGATATACGTACTCATTCAATACCCCGGGTGATCCAGATATATTGGTAGTAAAAACAGACGGAAAGGGGGAGTTACAGTGGTATAAGGTTCTTGGAGGAAATAAAACAGAAGATGGAAATGATATTATAGAGACAGATGATGGATATTTAGTTTCTGGAATAACGTATTCTTACGAAACTCGTGGGGGGTGGGATACTTGGCTTGTAAAAATGGATAAGGATGGAAATGAGGTATGGAACAAAACGTATGGATGGTGGGATTTTGAATGGAATGCTTATGTAATTGGAATAGATGATGGATATATGATTGCTGGTTATACTTTGTCCACTCCCACAGAGTGGGGCGATGCATATCTCATTAAAGTGGATAAGGATGGAAACGAGATATGGAGCAAAAAATATGGTGGACGAGATAGCGATCAGGTATATGATTTCAAAAAAACAGAAGATGGATATATCTTGGCCGGAGGCACACATACTTATAGCATCGGAGACTTTGATGCGTGGCTTTTGAAAGTAGACGCTAATGGAAATAAAATATGGAATAAAAGTTTTGGAGGAAGGGGAGCAGATGGAGTAAATTCGGTGGTGGTATTGAATGGTAGCTATGTGATGGCTGGAGATACAGAAATAAAGTTTCTCTCAGAACACAGGATAGTGGCTTGGCTTGTAAAATGTGCAGATTATCTCCCCCCAGAAATAAAAATAATTAGGCCAAAAGAAAATTATTTTTACATATTTGATAGGGAAATAACGCCTTATGATAAAACATTGACAATAGGGGGAATTACCGTAGTTGCTGAAACGGATGATTCAGCCAAAATAGAGAGAGTGGAATTTTATTTTACTGGCTATAATGTTTATGAATACGAGCCATGTGCAGTGGTATACAATCCCCCTTACGAATGGAAATGTAGAAGATTTGGGGTTGGGTTACCGGGTGTAATAACTGCAGGGGCATATTATGGAAATGCAGGAGCAGTGGCAGTAGATAAAATAGAAGTTTACATCATCAATTTATTTCCTATTTCTTCTCCTTCTGCCTCACCTGCTGGAAGTTAAGCCCGATGGATACTGCCAAACCCTTTTGCAAAAATCATTTTTCTGGAGGCATATGTCCTGGCAATGCCAAGAATCAGGAATAACCCCTCCATTTGAAGGATCGCTTTATTGCCTGCTTCCATCCTTCATACAATATGTCCCTCTTTTCTTCGCTCATGTGCGGCTCAAATACTCTGTCAATTTTTCTTTTTTCGATGACTTCATCCTTTGATTGCCAGTAATCGGATGCAAGCCCTGCAAGATAGGCTGCCCCAAGTGCCGTTCCATCAAGGATTTTAGGCCTCTCAACCCGTATGTCAAGCATATCTGCCGTGAATTGCAATAGAAAATTATTATTGGAAGCACCGCCATCCGCCTTAATCGATGCGATTTTTAAAGCGGAATCGGTCTCCATCGACATTAAAATATCCTTGCATCTGTAGACAATCCCTTCAAGAACAGCCCTCACTATATGCTCTTTCCTGGTTTTTCTGCTCAATCCAACCGCAATGCCGCACGCGTGAGGATCCCAGTAAGGAGATGATAAACCTGTAAAAGCGGGCACAAAATATACTCCTTCTGTACCATCAACGGCGCTGGCCATGTCATCAGAATCCTCCACGTTTTGTATGATGCCCAGATTATCTTTAAGCCATTGAACAGCTGAGCCGGTTGTATTTATCATCCCTTCGAGCATGTATGTTACCCTGCCGTCAATTCCCCATGCGATGAGCGGGAGAAGTTTGTGAAGAGATGCCGGCGGCCTGCTCCCAACATTCATATCGATAAAACTTCCCGTGCCGTTTGTGCATTTCACCTCGCCAGGATTGAAACATCCTTCAGTGAATAAGGCAGATTGCTGGTCCGCTACAGCACTTCTTATAGGCACCTCTACTCCCAAAATTTTTTTATCAACGATGCCAAAATCTCCTGCCGTTTCCTTCACTTCTGGAAGAATATCGGTAGGAATATCAAATGTTTCTAGAAACATCTTGCTCCATTTCAGGGAAAAAGAATCGAACATGCCCGTTGAGCTCGCATTTGAAAAATCTGTTGCATGTATCTTGCCGTTGGTCAATTTCCATATGAGCCACGTGTCCATCGTACCGCATAAAATTTCTCCTCTCAAAGCTTTCTTCTTCACTCCTTCCACATTATCCAAGAGCCAGTGGGTATGTGCCAGGGCAGAGGCTGGAGTAAACGAAAGGTTGGATGCCGTTATAAGAAGCGCTCCCGTACCTGTCATCCGTATACCATCCCAAAGTTTTGAAACACCCTTCGTAAAATGCCCGAGTGACCTCACCACCCTCATCTTTCCCTTCCCGTCCATTTCCCTGCAAATATCGGCCGTCCTCGTGTCGTGCCATGTAATGGCGTTGTAGACGGGTTTACCGCTCTTTTTGTCCCACAAAAGATTTGTCGAACGCTGGGTTGTGATGCCAATCGCTTCTATATTATTCGCCTTTATATCCTTACTGCCCATCGCCGTCTTCATTACAGAAATACACTTTTTCCATATTTCTTCTCCCTCCTGCTCGCACCATCCCGGACGGGGAAAAATCTGGGGTATTTCTTCATATGCATGTGAAACGATATTGCTGTCGCGATCAAAAATAATCGCCCGTACGCCTGTCGTCCCTTCATCTATTGCCATAATATACTTATTCATTTTTTCTCACCATACTGCATGAAGAAACAATATTTGCTCCTGTCCCCATCACATTTTTGCAAATCACATCACCGTATTTTACCGGAGCTTTCGCCCTCACTTTAGACAGTTCACCAATGCATTTCTTTATCAGATTTTTAGGAATTTCTCTATCGCTTTTAACCGGCAGGAGAGGATGAATGCCGTTTTCTACAAATACTGTTGTCGTAAGTATCCTTTTCGGATCTGTTAATTCCCGGATGGCATAGTCCTTACCTCTGTTGCATTTGTTTCCCGTAACTATTATTTCATCTCCTTTTTTCTCAGCTGTTATAGCGCAGCCAAGCGGGCATTCTATACAGGTAAATTTACTTTTCATATTTACCTCTCACGTCTATCCTCAATTCATTTTGTATGCCCTTGAGCAATTCCGACGGCACGGATGCTTTCACCATTTCTGGAGGCTTTACAATCCTCTCCTTTTTTTCAAAAATGGCCATACTTTCGGAAATTATGACTTTTACATTTTTATCTTCCTCTTTTACCCTAAAATAGAATGTAACGTTATCCATATCAATGCTTCTCAAGAATTGCGGCACGACATATCTTACGTTGTCTCCCACGACCACCTTTATCTCTTTTCCCCTTTCAATTTCCCCCGTTGCATATTTTGCCGCATATTCTCCTGCGATTTCAGAAACCATGGTTACATCATCAACCAAATCATGCACATGCACCACGTTTCCACATGCAAATATTCCGGGCACAGACGTTTCCATATGCTCATCGACAACCGGCCCGCCAGTCTTTTCGTCCATGACCACGCCGGCCTGTTTCGACAGTTCATTTTCCGGGATTAAACCGACAGCCAGAATAAGGCAATCGCACGGAATAACCCTTTCAGTTCCTTTAATGGGCTTCATCGATTTATCTACTTTTGCTACTGTAACGGCTTCAACCCTCTTCTTTCCCTTAATATTTGTAACCGTGTGAGAAAGGAGGAGCGGTATGCCGTAATCTTCCAGACACTGAACAACGTTTCTTGTGAGCCCTCCCGGTTTCTGCATGATTTCATACACTCCCTCAACCTCTGCCCCTTCTAAAATAAACCTCCTAGCCATTATTAAGCCCACATCACCCGAGCCGAGAATTACAATTCTCTTTCCCGGCATCACTCCCTCAATATTTATGAGACGCTGTGCTGTGCCTGCAGTATAAACCCCGGCGGGCCTTGTCCCGGGAATTAAAATTTGTGCTCTGCTCCGTTCTCTGCAACCCATTGCAAGAACTATGGCCTTTGCCTTTATTTCCAGAATTCCATCGGAAGGGTTTGTCGCCACAATTGTTTTATCTTCGTTTATTTCCAGCACCGCTGTTTCTGTTTTTACGTCAATATCCGATTTTTCCACTTTGCCCATAAAATGATGTGCATATTCTGGCCCTGTCAACATCTTTTTGAAAATGAAGTTGCCGAATCCATTGTGAATGCACTGTGGAAGTATACCCCCTAATTCGTTTTCCCTTTCAAGCAGCATGACCTTTGCTTGCTCAGATGCCTTGAGGGCTGCCGCCAAGCCCGCCGGCCCCCCTCCGATAACTGCTACATCAGTTTTCATTGCCCACCTCCAGCAAACATTTTGCCTTTCCCACAAAAAGGTATGAATCTTCTATATTTTTCACAACCCTCTCCAATGGGATGCCCGTTTCGCGGGCCAAAATTCGTGCAACCCTCGGAAGACAGAAAGCACCCTGGCACCGCCCCATTCCCGCCCTTGTTCTCCTTTTTATGGCATCCATACTCAAAGCTGGGATGGGTGCATGGATTGCATCGACTATTTCACCTTCAGTAACCTGCTCGCATCTGCATACTATCCTGCCATACAATGAATTTTTCTCCATAATCTTCTTTTTCTCCTCATTGCCCAACTCCCTGAAAACGACCGGTTTCTTTCGGCAGGGATTGAAATCCTGCTTTTCATTCATCGGCAGACCTTCATTTTTTAAAATATTGATGACCATATCTGCTACGGCAGGGGCGGCGGCCAGCCCGGGGGACTGTATGCCGGCAACGTGAACAAATCCTTTTACTTTTTTAGACGGCTGTATAAAAAAATCTTCTGTGAAAGTAGATGCCCTGAGCCCGGCAAAGTAGGCAATAACCGTCTTACTTGGAAAATCTGGAGTGAGATATGAATAGCCCTGAAAAATCCGCTCTATTTCTTCGTATGTAACAGAGGTATCATCCCTATCGGGTACTTCCTCTACCGTAGGCCCCCACTGAATGTTGCCGTCAACGGTAAGCATTATTCCCCCTCCCTTGTAATGCTCCGTCCGTGGAAACTTAAGGGCGGACATGGAATGATTTATGTAGTTTCCATATTCCTTATCAAAAAGCAACGTTGAACCTTTTTTGGGGTGAATTGTATATTCCCTTGCCCCTGCCATTTCTGCTATTTCATCGGCGTACAGGCCAGCGGCATTGACAACAAAATGAGTATCGATAACTCCTTCCGTAGTTATCACTGATTTTACACTGCCGTCTTTTACATCAATATCCACAACCTCGGTGTTGAGCATTATATCCACGCCGTTTTCTATCGCATTCTCTGCAAGTGCAATAGTGAACAGGTATGGACAGGTAATGCCGTATGTAGGAGAGTAGACAGCAGCCAATGCCTTCTCTGTCACATGGGGCTCCTGTCTGAGGAGTTCCTCTCGCTTCACAAGGTGCATCGGTATACCCAGCTTTTTACCCCGCCGCAAAATAATAAATGGCACGACTCTTTTTGCAATAAAATTGGCAAGAAATGACGGAATTTTATAATGTGCCAGTGAGTCTCCCGTAGTTATAATCCACATGCCACACTTTTTGTAAGGTATGCATAGCTCTTTTGAAATATCATCATACATTTGATGGCCTTCCACGCACAGTTTTTGTTTCAATGTCCCCATTTTTTCCCCTATGCCCGTATGAACCATGCCGTTATTCGCCTTTGTTGTTCCCGTCGCAACATCTTCTGCCTTCCCAACAAGAATAATTTTTAAATCATAATGTGAGAGCTCACGTGCAATGGAACAGCCAATCACACCCCCTCCAACAATCACAACGTCTGCCTCACCTATTTTTTCCTTTTTGCCCTGCTTTTTTTCCCTTTTTTTCTTGCCGGGGTATTCAAGATTATTCACCACGCCCCCGGCATGTTTTATTTTTCCGATTGATGAACCGAGAGAGAGAAAATCTTTTCTTGAATCTATCTTTCCATCCAGATAAACAATTCCACCCTCCACTCGTACCCCAATGCCCACACCGCCTTCCTTCCGTGCAATTTTTTCAACTTTTTTTCTTATTCTGCTGTCGTTCATGCTTTTTCCCATGCCTTAAGAACAATCTCAGATATGTCATATACCTCCACACCACCTTTTCTAAAAGTTGTATTGCATGTGGGACATGCGGTCACAATACAATCAGATTGTTTTTTCAGTTCTTCAAGCCTTGCATCTGCCATTTTTGATGCGATATCAGGGTTTGTTGACCCCAGGGAGCAACCCATGCCACAGCATTTTGTATCTTTCCTATTGAAGTATGTTTCTTTGATTTTCATTCCAGCACGCTTTGCTATCTTTCGGGGTTCTTCCTCCAGCCCGAGTTTTCTGATAAGTGCACAGGGATCGTGATAAACGCATTCTTTTTCTATCGCCTTTGCCATCTTTTTATTTTCCATCAGCCGGAGTAAATATTCTGATGTGTGCATAACCCTTGCTTTTATCTCAAAGCCAAATTGCGGGTAAATATGCCTGAATACATAAGTGCAGGTGGGGCAGCTGCACACCATGGTTCTGCATCCGCTTTCTTCAATGGCTTTCACATTATGCTCTGCAAATTTTTTAAATTCGTCAGTAAAGCCCAGATTTATGAAGGGTGAGGCACAGCACCACTCGTCTTTAAGCAACACGTATTTTTCCCCTGCTCCCTCAAAAATTTTGGTCATTGAATCCGCAATTTCGCCCCTTTCCGATGAGACTTCGCATCCCATGAAGTACAAAACGTCTCCTTTCCCATCCGTACTTTTATCGTATTTTCTTTCATGTATTGTATGGTTTTTTTCCAGATTTTCCTTTATTTTAATAATGCGAGGAGGGGCTAAACTCATACCGGCAATATCTTCTCTCACCCCCTTCAGTATATCACCGACAGAAAAATCAAAGGGGCACCACTGCATGCATGCATCACAACCTGCACATTTATACATCAATTCAATCGCATCCTGGGAATTAAGCCTGTCCGTTTCTATGAAATAAGCAATGCGTGTTTTTCCGGACGGCGACATCGCATCATTTTTTTCCGCCGCCAGGACGGGGCAGTCGAATTTGCACATATTGGGACAGAGTGCACATTTTATGACCGAATCCATATCTGCACGGGTTTTTTTTCTCCGCAAATATTCTTTTTTTCCTATCAAAAAATGCCTCATCGCCCTTGCTTTTGTTGAAAAAGATGTCTTGGCAAGTGAATCCATAATCCATGCATACTTACTCTTCATTCCCCACCCCCATTTTCCCCGGATTCATAATGTTGTTTGGATCGATCACTTTTTTTATTTTTTTGAGTATGCTCATTCTTTCTCCCATTTCTTCCTTCAGCCATTTTGCCCTCATCAGCCCGATGCCGTGATGATGGCTTATCGAGCCATGTTCTCTCAGACATGCTTCCATTATTGCATCCCATACAGATTCGTAAAATTTGAAAGGTGTTACATGTTTCGGAGGCAGCCCACCAAATGTAAAATAGAAGCATACCCCCTGAGGATAAAAGTGAGAGGCGTGACCAGACGCGACCACCACTCCGTCAACATTCCTCATTGCCTGAATAATAGCTTTATATAGACTCATGGCATTTTTCCATCCCGAGGAAACTTCCACCGTATCAAAAATAAATCCTTTGGGTGTAAATTCGGAGGATTCCTTCACATTGAACCGCATATCAAGCCAGTGAAGGACGGGTTCTTCTCCGCATTCATTTCCATCCTCGCTTTTGCAGACTTTGACCGATATTCCTTTTTCCAGTTTCACCAGTTCTTTGTCCCCTTCCATTAACAGAATCAACATGCATTTATTTTTTATATAAAAATGCCTGAGAGTCTCATTCTTATCATAAATTCTCACAACGGCAGGATAAACATTTTTTCTCATTATTTTTCTCACTGTTTCCAGAGCATGAGAAATGCTATCAAAAATGAATGAAACCATAGCCCTTTCTTCGGGATAAGGCCATATCTTCAATGTCGCTTCAGTTATAATGCCCAGAGTGCCTTCAGAGCCCAGAAGCAGTCTTTCAACACTCGGGCCTGTGGAAGACCGCGGCACGGCCTTTGATTTTATGAAAGAGCCGTCTGCCAGAACTGCTTCAATAGCAACCACAATGTCCTCAATCTTGCCGTATTTGGTTGAAAATTGTCCCGCAGCACGGCATGCAAGCCAGCCTCCCAGGCTTGAGCAATAAAGGGATTGGGGAATGTGCCCCATTGTATAACCCTCTCTATCGAGATGCCTTTCCAGGTTCATGCCATTTATGCCGGTTTGAGCGGTAACCATCAAGCTGGCATCATCTATCTCCACAACCCTATCCATCTTTCTCATATCAACAACAATGCCTCCTTTTACAGGAACAGCCCCTCCGACAACGCCAGAGCCTTCTCCGTATGGCACGACCGGTGTCCGCCAGTCATTTGCAAGTTTTATTATTCCTGCTACCTGCTCAGCATTTTCCGGCCATACAATACAATCTGGCAGGGCCGGCACCGTGCCGTCCAGATACCATCGCAATGCAATGGGCCAGTAATCTTTTGAATAAACAATTCTGTCAGCCTCTTTATCAGAAACACCTCCAGGAACTATGGAATTAAGCTGCTCGATAATTCTTTTATCAAAAGTTTCATTTTTTGGATAGACCGTACCATACACCATCCATTGGATAAATAGTTTGGTGATATAAAAGTATAGCCACTCAGTCCGCCCATCTTTTCCTCATAAATCAGCCAAGCGTTCGTCATCATCGTGGCATGTTGAAATACATGAGCGATTAAATAACTTTTATGCAATGACGCTCAGGATTTATAAATAACCCAAAATTTGAGGGATGATAACCCAATATTATTTCCCTCGGATGGTTAGCATTGGCTACTCCTTTAACCTCTGGATAGTCTTATTTATCCCAATAATTGTTCTCATTCTCGGATATTTCACCCCGATTAATGGTTTATGGGATTTGATAAAGATTTCCCTTACAGAAGACAGTATAAAACAAAAAATGATGAGAATTAAGATGAGATTGAATTACCCAAAGTGGCAAATAAGCGGCATAATTGGATTAGCGATTGTTTCCACTTTGTATTTCAGTATGAAGGTAGCGTAAATTATGAAATGAATACAGAAAATGCTCTGCTCTCCTTATTAAAATACATTTGAAATACGTTCAAAACAAACCCAAAAAAGGTTTATATGAACATTTTAAATTAAATAAAATGGGTGTGTGGGAAAGGCGATCCATTCCTTTTGCCACATGTATATTACCCCCAGAATCTCTCCACACCCATTTGAAGATATAATGATGAAGGATGAAGGGAAAATAAAAATCCTTGGGGCAGGTCCTGCTGGTTTAACGGCAGCAATTAACTTGGCAAAACGAGGATATAATGTAAAAGTTTTTGAGAAGAATGAAGATTGTGGGATGAGATTTCGTGGCGATTTTCAAGGTCTTGAAAACTGGTCATCCCGAAGCGATATTTTAGATGACATAAAATCTATGAACATTTCCATTAACTTTTGGCATAAGCCAGTATTTCAATGTGAGTTTTATGATTTTAAACTCAATAAAAGAATAGTTCGCTTTAAAAGACCGGGATTATATCTTGTAAAAAGAGGGGCTGTGAAGGGGAGCCTTGACTTATCTCTCAAAGAACAAGCTATAAGGAGTGGGGTTGAAATCATTTTCAAGAGGAAAGTGACTGAGAAGGAGGTAAATATTATTGCTGGTGGGCCACGTCGAATTGATGGGATTGTAAGGGGAATGACATTTGAAACAGAAACAGAGCATCCTCCTATCGTAATCTTAAACGATGATCTAGCACCAAAATCATTTGCTTATTTATTGATTAGCGAGGGAAAGGGATGCCTTGGTACAGGGCTAACAAAGAATTATAGAATGGCGAGTGAATACTTTGAAAGAGCATTAAAGACCTTTAGAAAAATAGTTGCCCTAGACATATCAAATGCGAAAATGTTTACTGGATATGGCAATTTCTTTTTAATGAAAGACTATGAGCAAAATGGAAAGATATACGGAGGAGAGGCTGCTGGATTACAGGATTTTTTGTTTGCTTTTGGATTAAGACAAGCGATTACATCAGGATATCTAGCAGCGATTAGCGTAATAGAAAATAAGAGTTATGATAAATTGATAAAGCGAAGATTTCAACAACAGCTGGAAACCTCTATCACTAACAGATTTTTGTTTAGCTTAATGGGTAATAGAGGATATAGTTTTTTTCTTAAAAAAAGTAGAAAAATAAAAGATCCGTTGAGAGGAATGTATAAACAATATAATTCTTCTTTTTTGAAAAAAGTAATCTTCCCATTAGCAAGAATTGCCTTAAGAAAATAAAAGATGGAGTTGCGAAGGTTTAGTAATCTTTAACTTATTTCCGTTAGAAGATTGCACTTTCTTCCTGCTGCGCAAGAACTGTTTACAATAAAATTTTTTCATTTCCTATTGCTGTTATTGCGGTGTAGGAGCAGATCGATTTAATCAGATTCTATTCTTGGAGCGAGCAGATATGCAACTTCTCCATTTCCTTCCGCTATCTGAAATATCATTTTTACTGGATAATCATTTCCCAGATATAACTTTATTTCATCGCTCTTTGCAGATTTGACCATATCACTGAAGTAGTCCAGAGAGAAAAGGCTCTTCACGTGCTCATTGCATTTAAGTGAAAACAGCTGGCTTTTTGGTATCTTCAATGTCACCGTATCTGTATCCCCTTTGGCAGATAATTCGAATCCATCAGGGTCTGCAGATAAAGCTATGTGGTCTGAAACTGCTTCAGATGCTCTAACCCCCTTATAAATTTCAGATGCTTTTACAATAATCTCAGTTGGCAAGTCTAGGCTGGGTATTTTCGTATCGGCCATACTGGACGCATCCAGCAAACTCATTTTTCTGGTTAAATTTCCTATCTGGGCAACAAGCCTTCCTTCCTCTTCATGTGAGAGTGAGATAATATCGTCGGTGGACGGAAGCTTCAGCATTCCTCTCAATTTCTCTAGGTCAATTGCAAGTTCCACATCTTCTTTTACATCGTACTCTTCGAATGCACCCGCCTTGAGTTTGAAATCTATCATACCCACGTGAGCGGGGTCTACTGCCCTTGCGAATAATTCATCCTGCGTGACATGTAATTTTGTCTCATCAACGAGTATGGAAGTGGCATCTACCACGCTCTTCAGAAAATCAGCCTTTATTTTTACCCTGAACATGTTTTTTATATATGCTTCTACTTTAAAAATATAGCGATGGAAATAAAAATGGCATGAAGATTAACAACCATGGATGTCATGGAAACAATAAAAAAAAGGTATTCTGTAAGGAGTTATCAGCAAAGGGATGTGCCAGATGAAATAATCCGTAAAATAGTTGAGGCAGCACGACTTGCCCCCTCCGCCAAAAATCGTCAGGAATGGAAATTTGTGATGATAAAAGATGTAGCGAAAAGAGAAAGGCTGTGCGAGGCCGCAAAGGGGCAGACATTCGTCAGGCAATCCCCTGTAGTCATAGCCGGCGTTTCTACGGAAACAGATTATGTCATGACATGCGGTGTTCCAGCCCGATATGTAGACATAGCCATAGCCATGGAGCATATTGCATTGACAGCAGTTGAATATGGCTTGGGGACGTGTTGGGTAGGGGCTTTTTATCAGGATAAGGCAAAGGAAGTGCTGAATGTGCCGCCGGATTGCCAGGTGGTCGCCCTCATGACGCTTGGCTATCCTGAAGAGGGACTGGAGCCGGCAGAAAAGAGAAGGAAAAGTCTTGAAGATATAATGTGCTACGAGGAATTCAAAAGGTAAAAATAAAGCTACAATTTCACAGTGACCGTTCAATGATTAACAATCACAACTTTTTAATGGCGAAAGGACGATATTGTAATGATGGATTTCATTGCCAGCTTGCTGGTAATATTTGCCGCATCTGCAATTGGGAGATTTTTATCGAAGAAGTCGAATCAACCGACCATATTGGGTGAGCTGATTCTTGGAGCTATTTTGGGAAATTTGGCATTCCTTCATTTTTCTGAAGATATAGACCATGTTGCTGATATCGGCATTTTATTATTGCTTTTCTCTGCAGGCATAGCGATAAATTTTGAAGAATTTAAAAAAATTGAGGGAGTATCTATCATAGTAGCATCTTCTGGGGTTGTTCTACCGTTTATCCTTGGGTACTTTGTTGCTGTTTCATTTGGTTTTTCTAACACTGTCGCATTATTTATTGGCACAAGCTTAGTGGCAACATCCGTAGGGGTAAACGCAGAAGTTCTTATGGAGTTGGGAAAATTAGGGACCAAAACAGGCACCTTAATAATGGGAGCGGCGGTTGTGGACGATATAATAGGCATAATCATGTTGAGTGCCCTTATCAGCCTGACGAAAACCGGTGTTATAGCCATTGAAAAAATTCTTTTGCTCATTTTTTCGGCTATCGCATTCGTTTTTATATCCATTGTTTGGGGGATCAGGCTTGGCAAATACATATCGAAAAAAGTAGTTATCAGAAAAGAAAATCTTTTATTGGCCGGCATGCTGTTCGTTTTATTGTTTGCATTGATAGCAGAAAAAATCGGTTTATCAATGATTATAGGCTCGTTCATAGCGGGATTGATTGTCGGCCAAACACATTTTTCTAAAGAAATGGAGGAATATATTTCATTAATTGGCGGAGGATTTTTTATACCAATATTTTTTGTAGCGATTGGAATGCATTTTGATATTAGTGCATTTTTCTCTGTAACTCTATTTGCAATTGTATTATTGATTGTAGCAATTGCAGGAAAACTGTTTGGTTGTGGTTTGGGGACAAAATTATGCAGATTCAGCAATCACCAAGCGCTGTTGGTGGGCACTGCAATGATTCCAAGAGCCGGCGTAGAACTTGTTCTCATTAAACTTGGCATCCAATATGGACTAATAGATTCTGAAATAGCATCTGCAATACTTATTGTGGTTATTGTTACCACACTCATTTCTCCCCCATTATTAACAAAGATTTTGAGGAGTTTTTAAATATTGAATACCATTTATTTATATAAAATGCCAGAAAGAAAAAAGAAGGAAGGAAAGTTAGTACCAGAATTTTACGAGCTGAAATGCAAGCAATTAATGAACAAAAAGACATGGGATTTACCATTGATAGAAAGAAAAAAAGATATCAATGAGGTTTTATCGATTTTGTGTGGAAGAAGCCATGTATGGGTTGTTGAAGATATGGAGAGCAAAGAACTGGTGGGGGTAATAACTGAACATGATATTTTATCTACACTGGCTCCTCCCAAACTGCCGCCCTATATTTTCGGTATACCTGATATACGCTCCTTTCATTATGGAACGGCAAAAATTGCAGAAGATATAATGTCTAAAAAACCGATTACCTGTGATCCAGAAGATAAGGTGTTGGACGCTTTATTGAAGATGATCAGGTGTGGAATAAGAAGGCTGCCAATAGTTAAGGATAAAAAAATTATTGGCGAGCTTACGCTTCATCATTTAATAATCAAATATTATGCAGCTACGCAATATCATTCGATAGTAGAAGAATAGAATAACATTATGTTTCCCCCAGGTGAACATTTTACATAAAACTTTATACTTGCTTTTATTCATTTATGTAGGTGATTTGAATGAGAAAGGAAGTAGGACTGGCAGTAATATGCCTTTTTATTTTAAGCAGCTTGAGCGGCTGTATTAACGAGAAAGGGGTTGTGGGCATACCTCCTGTCGTTGGTGATCCAAAGTCTGCATTTGCTTCGTATTATTCCCATGTAGGGTTTTCCATAAATTTAAGTGCTGCAAACTACAATTTGCCGTTAAACCTGGATGAAATTACAAATTTTAACGACATGGATGCCATATTCAAGTTAAGTGGAGAGCAAAAGTCTTTACTGAGTGAAAACGGGTTTGTCGTCATTGATTATGGAAACGTAAGCGATATTACCGAGCCTTATAAAACTTTGAAAGATTGGGGTATCCCCATTTTTGTCACGTCCGATACTCTTCTCCATCTCTATCACGTACAGTTCAATGAATTATTAAAAAGCATTGAGGAAAGAGAATTTTTTGATAGTCTTTTAAACATAAGCCTGGCAATGACTGAAAGGTCGAAGGAAGATTATAACTCATTTGCTGATCCATTACTGAAAGAAGCGGCAAGGCGTAACGTGGCTTTTTTTATGGTTGGGCTGGAGCTTCTGCAAACTCCTCCGGAGGGATACAACAGCTCTGAGAATATACGTGAAATCAACATTGAAGTTCCCGGATATGTAAAAAATGAAATTGAAGCCGAGCTTAACGCCGTTGAAAATCATGAAGGTTTTAAAACAAGTGCCATCTTTGGCTATGAAGAGGATTATTCACAGTATGTTCCGAGAGGACATTACACCCAGTCGGAGAGATTGGCGAGATATTTCAAGGCAATGATGTGGTACGGCAGGATGGCATTTTTGCTCAAAGGCGGCACTTATCCCGACAGCCTTGTAAGTGAAGAAGATGCAAAAACAGCCACTGTTCAGGCCTCTCTAATCTCCATTGAATTGAATGATACAACCATTGGCAATTCAACAGCCATGGGTACATGGGAAAGAATGTACGCCATAACCTCATTTTTTGTTGGACTGGCAGACGACCTAACACCTTTTGAATACTCAGATGCAATAGAAAAAGTTTTTGGCGCAGCATTTAATTTTACCGACCTGGCCAATGATGAAAATTTACTGGCCCTTACAGCAGAACTTGCACAGTTGAGAAGCCCGCAGATATACGGCGGCAGCGGCGTGTGCGTGATATATCCGCCTTTTACCAGGGAAAAGCTGAATGAATGTCTTGAGAAAACTAAAGGCATGAGATTTATGGGACAGCGTTTTGTACCGGATTCATATATCTTTCAGCAATTGGTTTCGCCCGCAGTTGGCATGTATATAGGGAATAAATTTGGTGATGAAAAGCCCTTTACCATGGAAATGACTGCTGGTGGGCCGGCAAGATGTTTTCCACGTGGCCTGGATGTGATGGCGGTGTTGGGCTCGGAAAGGGCCGTGGATATTTTGACATATGAGGGGGATACCGAATACGAGGGGATAAACACCAGCTATGGCAAACAGCTTGACATTCTTAACGGAAGTTCCAAGGATTTTTCTGTTAACTTTTTGAATTCTATATCTAGTAATTGGCAATAAAAAACAGAGTCCACATATCCAAATGTGGTCACTAAAAATTTAGAAATACCGCAAGTTTTATTAGGT
>JAYEJS010000003.1 GCA_034660695.1 Candidatus Thermoplasmatota archaeon
CGTGCAGGGCGGAGAGAACGGAGAAATATAACAGGCTTATGCGCATAGAGGATAAGCTGGGAAACGAAGCAATATACGGCAAAAAATTGGAGAGCATATGAGACACAAATTTGTAACAGGCAGGAAGCAGGAGAGATGTGTGAATGATGACTAGACTAAATTCGTCCCCATAAGTCCAGCAATCCCTCTCTCCAAATAATATGGACGAAGTTGAGAACTTGAAAGAAAACAATTTTTCATATTTTTGCATAACCTAACTTGGTAAAGTATTCGTTTTCTCAAGTGGTATTATTTTTGGCATTTTTATCGGTTTCACTATTGGTTCTGGTATCTTGATGATCGATGGTTCAGGCGCCTCAATAAGTGGTGGTTCTATTATCGGCATGGATGGATGCCGAGGACATGGAATCGGGATCGGTTCTGGAATTGGTACTAATTTTGAGATTATGAAATTAAAATATGCCACCTCTACATATTTTTCTGCCTTATAGGATACACGGACACGATAAATACCAGTTTCAACTTGATTGCCGTGATAATCTTTTTGATTCCAGTGCCATTCCTTGGTTTCTCCTGGTTTCAACTTTATAGTGAATGAACAAAGATATTCACCTGAGTTAATAGGAATGATGTTCATGGGATATATTCGTATCCATTGATTACTCTCCCTTTTTTCTATCCACCATGGATTTTCTTTGAGTATGTAGATATTCTTCCTTCCAATGTTTTCAAAGGTTATGGTAACATTTTCACGAGGAGTAAAAATAGATTTATTTGTAAGAAGTTGAACAGCAGCCATGTCCACATAGAATCTTTCAGGAATGGCTTTACTAGGCCAGTAAACAGTATATCCCAAAGTAATCCACCAAGAAAACGGTATCGGTTTACCAAACGGGAGAGTAACACAGGTATCTAAGGGGATAAATCTTTCTCTTCTTCCGATATATTGGGGCTCAACCTGAATATCCTCAGCAGCATCCAAACTAGATGTCGCATTCATAATGATAGTATCACTATTTGAATGCAAAATAACCCCCTCAGAATTTTGGAATTCTATTTTAATTCTAGCTATCTCAGAATCTGCTACTAGGTTATGCACTGATGTGAAAATTGGTTTAATTTCTACCCATGCATGACCATACTCTTTCCCAGAAAATTTTTTAAGGATACCATACACCAACTGTACGTTGTCTCTTGGAATCTCTGCTGCCCTCAAAAGCGATGTCAGTAGAATGGCCTGATCCTCACAATCACCGGTTCTTTTTAGAATGGTTGTTGAAGGAAGTTGCCAATAATCTCGAACATCCCACACTTCACTATCGCTTTTGTATTCAATGTTATGGCAAACCCATTCATAGAGGAGTCTACAGTTGCTCACCATGTTCTCTTTTAACGGATATTTACAATGTTTCTCTACAATATGTTGTACTAACCATTCGTTAGGCCTTATGTAATCAGCTGGATTATTGCCACAATCATGGTGACTTGAAGAAAAATATTTCTCTAACACTCCTCTCTCGAAAGCAAATGAGTCAGATAAAGCATCGTTTCCAATACCAGAGAATCCATTAATGCTGAGTCCATATTGGGCAAAAACTGAGCTCATAAATAGTATTGAAACAATACCTAACACACCTAGCAATGTTTTTATTTTTATATCCGTTTTGGATGAAATAGACATATCCTCAACCATTTTATCACCAAAAATATATAGGAGAAGTTTTTAAATCAAATATGGAATAGTTTTTTGCGTTTTATATAAATAATTTGGTATACCTTTTTGCGGGTTAACCACAACTATGGTGATTCATTGGCTGATATTGTGTTTTCATTAGCACTTTCATCAGCAAATTCAGTAATACCGCGTCCTTCATCAGTTAAATAACAATGAGTCTCTCGTCCTTTCCTTATAGCTTTGATTAGCCCAGCCTGATGGAGTACTTTAACGTTATAGTTTATTATCTGTCTTTTTTCACCCAGTTTGTCTCTGATTTCATTTTGGATAATACCGTCTTTTTCTTTGATTATTTTTAGAATTTCTATTTGTAAATCACTAAGCCTATACCTTTCCTTCTCTGGAAATTTCATACCAGTAGGATAAAAGGCCCTATATTGCAAGCCTTCCATTCTGGATTTTACTAAACCTGTTTTTTCTAGCATTTGCAAGTGATAAGACAATGTTCCATTTTTTAGATCTAATTCCCTCATAATATTGTTGTAATGAACACCTGGCTGTGTTTTTATGAAGCCATATATCTGTCCTCGTACAAAATTATCAAGTATATCTTCCTTATTGAACCGGGTATAAAGAGGTATAAAAAGAAGGAAAGAAAGGAATTTGTATTTACCAGATTCAGTGAAAATAATTAGAAGAGATAGAAGTCCGATCCCCCCAGCACCTGCTGTGACAGTTTCCTTGTGTTCTACTACGATAAAATAGGTATGTTTTAAACCACCTTCATACAGAATTGTAGTATTCCTAGAAAGAATGTAATTGTTGCCAAAGATATCTTCCGTGCCGATGCTTATTTTATAATCGCCACTTTTTGAATATTTATGGATAGGTAAAAAATTATATTTATCGTTCAATAAATTAAAATTATTGGAGCTCCATGTTCCTATTACTGTGTTAGTTGGTTTATAAAACACCGTTTTATTCGTCATTGTAATGTACCGTAAAAATGGAATAGTTACTGATTCATTGTGGCCATCACCCCAATCAATCCAGTAGGAATGAATATAGTCTGAATAATTCCTTAATCCAATAAGATCAGTTGCTAGCTTGTAGGAATTTAAAGCATTTACTTTTTGTGAATAGGAAATGCTGGTGAGTTCATCTATTGAAAAGTTCTCTATAGCGTTTAAACCAATTAAGCTATTCCATTCAGGCACTAATATTATAATGCTGGAAGTAGTATTAACCTCATTTTTATCTAATAAACTACTATTTATAGGGAGAGTAACGGGCTCCTTATCCATATATTTTATACCAAATCGATTATTTGGGAGTCTAACAACAATAGCATTGGAGGGTTGTTCTATTACAGTGATCATATTTCCATTCCAATTAATAGTGTAGTTGATTGTGCTAACATCAATAATATACGAGATAGTGGTATTTGAGTTAACTGAAGATAGAGATATTGTATAATTTCTAAAACTTACCACTCTGCTATTAAAGTCAGATGTATTAAAAAAATTTAGTATAATGTTATTTTCAACAAAATAACTTCCTTTAATGTTATTTGAGTTAGATATGTGTGTAATATAATTTCCTTCTGTTGGAA
>JAYEJS010000004.1 GCA_034660695.1 Candidatus Thermoplasmatota archaeon
TTCTCTATCGCACCAAATCTAACTCTCCCTAATGCAAGAACGACGAGTTTATTAGCAATCTTCTTCCTATTATCCTTTGTTATAATTGGATTAAACACATTTTTTTTCATTAGGATTTAATAATTTTTCTTCTTCTATTGTACCTTCCTTATTTACAGGAATACATCCAATCCCATTTTTTTAAGAAATTTTTCAGTAGACCCAAAATCACCACTTGGACAAGCAATACAAACTTTTGGGAAAAATTGTTGATATACTATTGCTTGTGGAATGGCATCAATAATGCTCTGCTCTGTATTTTCTAAATATTTGCTTTCGATCGCTATCATATCGAAGAATGGAGTATCATCCTCCCATTTTATTGGAAAAAATTCCCTCTTCCATTTAGGAATTATAACTAAATCCGTTCTTTTGTATGTCTTTTCTCCAGTCTGTAAACAAAATTCTTCTATACACAAACTTTTCTTCTTTTCCTCGAAATAATTTTTAACTAGGTCTGTAATTTTGTCTTTTTCTTCATTCCTTTTTCCCATATTTAATGTATCAAATGTTAGATATTTACTATTTTGCCCCTAGGGAGGATAGCAAAACAGTGTTTTATTTTGGCGGAGTTAGGATTACACTATCTTTAATTATTGTCTTAATAAATATTTTTTTAAATAAAATTTAAATTGATTTAAAATCCGTTTTAGAATAAATAATTTAATATGATATGCAATATAACTTTATGGCAGATAAGGCAGCCTTTCAAGACTATATTAACAAGTTTAATGCACGGGCAGAAAAGTATATTCTTCCAGAACCATGGACGCCCGTCCACCAGGCATTGTATAAACCGGACAATCTTTTTGACCTGCCTGTGAAAGAAGCGGATGAGATGAGATTGAAGGCCATAAGATATGCCTTTAAGCACCATTATGAAAATAACGGATTTTACAGGAATTTCTGTAAAGAAAGCAATACCTCCCCGGACGACATAAAAAGCATTGATGATTTAGCCAAAATACCGCTGATACCCGATAAATTCTTTAAAGACTATCCCTCCGGCAAGGATTTTGCAGCGTGGCTTGCGACATTGTTTACCGGGGAACTGCCAAACGTTGTTGTAAATAAAAATAATCCGTCGTATGATGACGTTATAAACAGTTTCAATGCCGCCGGCTTAAAAATTTCTTATAGCAGTGGAACAAGCGGAAGGTATACATTTATACCGAGAGACGAGAGAACATTTTACTTATCGGAATACGCAATTGCAAAAACTGCAATAACAATGGTATATCCATTCTGGGAATACAAAATGGACGGATATTTGATGATGCCCGACCCCAATAGAACAAATGTTTATGCCGGCAAGGTTTGCTCCGTATACTTTGATGCAATAGAAAACATTGAGGTGGCTATCAACAGGGAGCTATCTACAGAGCTAATACAGGTGGCAATGGGGGGCGGAGTGAAAAGTTCCCTGATAAAATTTGCAGTTAAAAGGGAGAATAAAAAAATGGTGGATAGAATCATAAAATGGTTGAGGGAGAAAGAAGAAAAGAAAAGAAAAATGTCTATGGTTGGTGCACCGTTTATTCTGCATTTCGTTATGAATAAACTGGAAGAGGATGGTGAATCATTTGATTTTGGAGATAACGGGGCGGTTGTAACTGGGGGCGGTTGGAAAATATATGAACACAAAAGAATGCCCGTTGAGAAATTCAGAAAAAGGGTGGAGGATATCCTGGGCATACCTGGGAAAAATTGCCTTGACGTGTATGGAATGGTTGAGGGAAATGGATGGATGGTTCACTGTCCGGAAGGGCATTACTTGCACATTCCTTATTCCTACTTTCATCCACTAATACTCGATGATGAATTTGAGCCAGTTGGATACGGTGAGTGGGGAAGATTTGCTTTCCTTGATCCGCTGGCAGAAAGCTATCCAGGTTTTATAATTTCGGGTGACAGAGTCAGGGTGCTGGAACATTGTCCTGTATGCGACCGCCCCGGCCCTGTCTTCGAGCCTGAAATAAAAAGGGTGATGGGAGAGGAAATGAGAGGATGTGCGGAGGAAATGCGCCGCGTGCTTTCAATGGATATGGGTAAATAGAATGGTTAGCTTTAAAAAAATGAAGGAAAAGGGATACATCCCGCAAAAAACCTACCTTAAGTTGATGATAAATGGTGCTTTTTCGTTAAGTAAGACACTTGTTACAAATCTGGGCAGTCTCAAAAAAGTCAGAAAAATTGGCCCACACGAAAAAAGGTATGTGCAGCCGCCGAGAAGATACGAGTTGCCAGAGTACAAAGAGGGGATGAAATATTGCAAATCGGATGAGAAATATCTCAGACCCACGCTTTACTGCAACCCGAGAGTTCCAGAAGTAATAGCACTTGCAAATGAACTCGGAGCATTTGAGAAATCTGATAGCGAGTTTGCAGAAGATGCTTTTGAATTTGTGAAACGCAATATAACGCTGGAAATACTCCCGATGGACGGAGTTGAAGCAACTATCAGGAGGGGCACTGGCACATGCTTTCACCAGATATCGGCGTTTATCGCTTTGTGTAGGGCTGCTGGAATAAAGGCAAGATACAAGATGTTCGCTATGAACATGATAAAGGCGTGGTACGATGCGACAATACGCGTCGACCCGCTGGTCAAAAAATGGTATGATTCCATGGGATATTTTATGATAGAGGGTGAGGGAGAAGCTTACGTTGATGACAAATGGGTGGTCGCCCATGTAGGCCCAACGTCTGAAAGGCAGGCGGCGGCGGGCATACCTATAACAAAGTTTGGTGAGGATTCTCTCGGTACATGGTTTTTCGCCCTTCCTGGGACAACCATGCGAATGGAGTCTATTCCCTATGGTCTGGGTTCGGCCACAAAACTGCTGAAAAAGATAGCTCCAGGTTCCATGGAAAGAGTCAATGCAAGCATATTCGGGCAGATAGAACGGGGCAAGCAAATATTGGAAGAGGCAGGCGGTGAAGCAGCTTACGATAAAAAAGTAAGAAAAAAAATTCCAAAAACACCAAAAATGGAATTGCAAACAGCAAAAGGCGTTGCCTTTGGATAGTGATAAAGGATCCGGGTAGTTCCCAATAAATTTGTTGAAGATTTAAATAGTAGGAGATAATTGCCTCTTAGCAGAAGAACATGCTAGGAGGGAAAAGATGGAAAAAAAGAAAGGTAAAAAATGCCTAAAAGATAGGCATGGAAATGTG
>JAYEJS010000005.1 GCA_034660695.1 Candidatus Thermoplasmatota archaeon
AAATAAAAAAGTGGGAAGGCGTATTCAAAATTTTGTTGAATCCTGCAGATCATTTCTCAAATCATTTTTCCGGTCTGCTTATGGCTTTTTTCATTTTTTGACTACTTTTTCAAAGCATTCGAATATCCTGAAATGAAAAGATATAAAAAGAAACAATATTAATGAGGGGTGGCAAGATGAAAGATTTTCAAGCAAAAATGTTTAACAAAAAAGCATCTAATCCGAAAAATAAACCAGACCAAATTATAGAAGCTATTGGATTAAAGGCAGGTCAAACTATTGCTGATATTGGGGCAGGGGGAGGTTACTTTTCCCTGAAATTTGCCGAGATAGTGGGGGATGGAGGAAAAGTTTATGCAGTTGATACGAACCCGGATTTTTTAAAGTTTATCAGAAATAGTGCCAAAGAAAAAGGGGTGAACAATGTTATACCAACCCTTGCCAAGGAAGATAGATTAAATTTACTTGAAAGAAGTTTAGACTTTATATTTATTCGTAATGTAACTCACCATATACTAAATTGAGTAAAATATTTTAGAAATTTAAAAGATTTTCTAAAATCCGAAGGCAAGATTATCATCATAGAATATAAGAAAGGCAAAATTTTCACTTTTCGCGGAATATTTGGACATCATATTCCAAAAGAGGTTATTAAACAGGAAATGGAAGAAGCTGGATATTTATTTGAAAAGGAATTTGATTTTCTTCCAGAACAACACTTTGCGATTTATTTAAAGCGATGAAAATGAAAGATAGGAACATAAATGAAGGAAGATATGGGATGGAAGAAGGAAAAGAAGAAAAATTTATGGCGTCCCTTCGCCGACTCTTCGGATTGCTTCGCAGTCCTTGTCTCTATCGGGAACGTATAACATTCCTTCTCTTTTTCTTTTTGTTGTACCGACAGGCAATTTTCAAAAAAATTTAGAAAGTATATTATATGCATACCTTATTATATCCCAATGGGATGGGATGACGAAATGGATATAGAAGAAATATCCAACAAAATAAGAAATTTTCTCGAGGTAGAGATAAAAGTTTGTAGGGAATGCAAAGAGAACGCAAAGGGGCCTTTCGAATAGACTGCAAGCGCTCTTTAATGCTGTTCACCTCATACATAGTCCTATTGTCGTCCCATCAATTTTCCATATTCGAAGAGGTTGCCAGCCCTGTATATTTCCATCTGAACGTCCGACATTGGCTTGGTTTTTGCCACCTCGATTTTATCTTTTTTTATGCTTCCGGTCTCCAGATCAATTTCTATAACATCTCTGCTTTTCAGTTCTTTTTCAAATATGCCCGGGCATTCCAGCACGGCCAGTCCAGAATTTATTGCATTTCTTTTGTATATGGCTCCGAAAGATTCGGCCACTATTGCCCGTATTCCGAGAGATATAAAGCAGTCCACAGCCTGCTGTCGTGAAGAGCCTGCACCAAAATTTTTGCCGGCGATGATTATGTCTCCTTCCTTCGCTTTATCCGGAAAATCCTTCCAGCCTTCGAGGTTGCCCAAGGCATGTTTTCCCATTTCCGAAACCTCTGTTATGTGCAAATATCTGTTATGAAAAATCATATCGGTGTCGATGTCGTCAAGTCTCTTTCCATTCTCATC
The DNA here is from genome assembly GCA_034660695.1 of Candidatus Thermoplasmatota archaeon. NCBI lineage: Archaea > Methanobacteriati > Thermoplasmatota > Thermoplasmatota archaeon. The sequence goes on from JAYEJS010000005.1 coordinate 1,613, forward strand.
TGTTATGAGCCATATTCTTCCCTTGATGACTGCAGGCTTCAATTTTTCACCTCCAATGAATCCGGAGACGTAAGGCAACCTTTCACAGCACTTGCCGCAGCGGTGGCAGGGCTTACCAGGTATATCTCTCCAGGTCCCTGCTTTCCTTTATAATTTCTGTTTGTTGTCGAGAGTTCTATTTCGCTTTCGCCCACAAGGCCGGGCATTCCTTCTGCACATCCCCCACATCCCGGATTCGTGAAAACAACAGCACCTGCGTCAATGAATATGTCTACCAGTCCTTCTTTTATTACCATCGCCCAGACTTCTTTCGTTGCAGGTGTAATTCTGAGATTGATTCCTTTCTTCACCTTCCTTCCTTTAAGAATCTTTGCCGCAGCAAGCATATCCTCATATTTTCCATTTGTGCAGGAACCTATAAACACAGAGTCTATTTCCATGCCCTCGATATCGGAAACCGGACATACATTCGTTGGTTTTGGCGGCGAGGCTACCATGGGCTCAAGGTTTTCAACATCCACATCAACCTCTTTAACATAACTTGCATCCCTGTCTGCATATACGCCCTTGACACTCCTGCCAGTCCTTTTGCCGATAAAATCAAGAACTTCCTTATTCGGAGATATAAAGGCGATTATTCCGCCCATTTCTGTTGTCTGGGATGCGAGAGTTATCCTGCCGTCAATGCTCAATTTTTCTATTGCATATCCATAATATTCGGCGGCCATCCCGAGCATCCCCGAAGAACCCAGTTTTTTCATAACAGCTAGCGTTAAGTCACGGGGTGATGCAGGCCATTTATAGCCTCCAGTGACATTGATTTTCATGGTTTCCGGCACCTCAAACCACGTTTTTCCTGTTTTGAATGCGAACGCAATGTCAGTATCCCCCATGCCCTGCCCAAAAGCACCTATTGCCCCGAGAATGTTGTAGTGGCTGTCAGTTCCCACAGCCGTCGAGCCGGGCATAACAATGCCCTTTTCCATGAGGACGTGAGTTCCTATCCCTTCATCGACATCAAAAAGATTCATTCCCGTTTCTTTAGAAAATTTTCTGCATATTTGCTGATTTATCGCATATTTTATCGTCTTGGCCGGAACGCTCAAATCAAAAGTGAAATATGTTTTCTCGGCATTTTCAAGATAATTGCCGCTGTAATTTTTTTTCAGATGCTTGACAACATTGGCCCCTCCAAAATCCCTTGCTGTTCGGACATCCAGATCCAGCCATATGATATTGCCCGGTTTCACTTCCTCTTTTGAATGCCGCTGGAAAATTTTCTCGACTATGGTCTTTCCCATTATCCGAGTAATGGAATTGTGTATTAAAATGTTAACGCCCGTGAAATAGGGGCTACGCCCCTATAACCCCATTCCGCCTTCGTTCCTCGGCAAGCCCTCGCCCACAAGGGGCTCGGTCATGCCACATCTCACTCGGCGGTAAACACGGTTAGCCGTTGCTGTGAATC
>JAYEJS010000006.1 GCA_034660695.1 Candidatus Thermoplasmatota archaeon
AGGAAAGCATTGGACGAATGTTGATTATGATTATTATCAGAGCATCAGAACAGAAAGTCAAATGACACTCATTGATTTTGCCAGTCCCATGTGATACGCTTCGGGCTTCAGCCCGGAGTAGTTAACTGGGAGATAGATTAAACCTTCCTCCTTTTCAAAAATTTTGGGTTGATTTTGACAAGTGGGATCACCGAAAAGCCGTATTTTGATATTTTTGATATAGATCAGATCATGTTGTATCAAAAAAACTCAAAATCGGCGATGGTCAACTATTTATATTGGAAACGCAATTGTTGGTGAAAATGAAAACATGGATAGAGTTACTGCTCGTTATCGCTGTTGCCATTGCTTCAGTTGCTGCTGGTCTTATTGCATTTATATATGTAGGTCTTACTTCGCCGCCAGAACCCTTACACTTTGTGATTTTTAACGACGATAATCAAACCCATTCCGTGAAAGTTGAGATTTATGACTCAAAAAAACAAATATTCAATGAAAGTTACCTCGGGGAGCCTGAAAAAATCAGGGAATCGAGTTCCATAACGAATAAGAGCGGAGAATATCTTTTCAAAGTGGCGGTAAACCGCAATCTGAGCGCCGAGAAAACGATAGAGGTAAAAAGGAATTTTGTTGGCGTGGCAATCGTTCTTTATCGGGAAGAGAATAAACTTCTGATAGATATAGAGCCGGGTTACGCTCCATAATCTCCTCCTCCCAGGCAAAACGATTTTAAAAGATAGCGCTTTTCCTTATGGAATGAAAGAGTTCATATTTAATTGTCATACCCATGTTGGAGATGCATTCATCGTGCTGGGCAAAAAAAGGTGGACAGTCGAGGAACTTGTTGCCCCCCCAGGCGGGCTAAAACACAGATTGCTAAGAAAAGCATCAGAGAGTGATATAACGGGCGGAATGGAGCAGGCCGTTTCAATAATGAAAAAGTGCGGTACCACTCACTTCTGCGATTTCAGAGAGGGGGGCGTGGAGGGGGTAAAGCAGTTGAGAGAAGTTGCGAAAGGCATAAACGCAATAGTGCTTGGAAGGCCTCTAGAGCTGAATTATGATAAGAAAGAAATGAACGAAATACTTAAGGTTGCAGATGGCGTAGGATTGAGCAGCATATCAGACTGGGAATACGAGGAGTTAAAGAAGGTGGCAGGACATGCCAATAAGAAAAAAAAATTATTTGCAATTCATGCAAGTGAGGCACTCAGAGAGGATATAAATGCCATTCTCGAACTAAAACCGTCATTTTTAGTTCACATGAGCAGTGCAAGCAGTGATGACTTGGAGCTGGTGGCAGATGCAAGCGTTCCCGTCGTTGTATGCCCGCGTTCCAACGCATTCTTTGGGATAAGGCCGGATATCGAAGGCATGATTAAGTATGGCATTCCTCTTCTCCTTGGAACGGATAATGCGATGATTACACCTCCTGACATTACGGAGGAAATGAAATATCTGTTAAAAAATTTTAATGTCGCCAAAAGTCAGGCATTGGAGATGATAAATACAAATCCAAGGAAATATTTAAATGTAAGTCCCAGCATTCAACAATCAGATGGAAGGAGCGTTTAACAGTACGGTATCGGGGGCAGAAAGAGAATATGCTGATGCTAAAGGAGGAATAGAATGAAAGGAAAAGTAAAAGTAAAGGATGTAATGACCACCAACATCATGCTGGCAGAAGTGCCTGGCAGCAGGGAAAGTATTCTCCGTATGTTCGGTAAGTATGAGATATCGGGTATGCCTGTCGTTAAAGCCGGAACGAAAAAAATTGTTGGCGTGATTACGAGGAACGACATATTTCAAAATTATGAAGAGGACCAACTGGCAATGATAATGAACGACAAACCATTGACAGTTTCTCCCGATGATGATATAAAGGAAGCGGCCAGAATATTTTATGAAAGGAGAATACACGGGCTGCCGGTTGTTGACAATGGAGAAGTTAAAGGTGTTATATCTCCCTCGGACATTCTTCGCTTGATAGAAAAATTTGATGGCGACGAAGTTGAGAATTATCTTTCTCCCGTTTTTATCCCCTTATACCAGGAAACGCCTCTTCCAGCGGTAATGAAAATTTTCAGGATTACGGATGCAGGAGCTTTACCGGTAATTGATGAAAACGGCATGCTTGCCGGGATAGTGGCAGATGGTGATATATTCGCCTTTTCGCATCTCGATGAGGGTATTGCAAAATCTGAGATGGGCATAGGAGAGGACGAGGACATATGGAGCTGGGAAGGGATAAGGGATGTTATGCGCCTTTACTATGAAACATCAAAAATACAGCTTCCGCCCATACCCGTAAGAGAAGTTATGGTGAAGGACGTCATTACCGTATTCAGAAAAACGAAGCTGTCGGTTGTTGCCCAAAAAATGATCAGCCACAAGATAAATCAGATGCCGGTAATGGATGAAGAAAATGAAATAATGGGAATGGTTTGTGATGTTGATTTAACGAAAACATTAATGTAGTGGTGGAATGGATAAATATAGCGGTATAATTTCGTTATCAAAAAGAAGGGGCATATTCTATCCGTCATATGACATATACGGTGGAGAAGCAGGATTTTACGATTACGGCCCTATCGGCACTTTATTGAAAAATAACGTGGAGAATAAATGGCGCGAGTTGTACATGCTGAAGGAAAATTTTTTTGAGATATCGACTCCAATAATAACTCCCTACAATGTTCTTAAAGCATCGGGGCATGTTGATAAATTTCTCGATGTAATACTAACTTGCGAAAATTGTGGTGAGTCTTTCAAGGCTGGAGATGTTCCGGAAGAAAATTACGAAAAATTGAAATGCCCGGAATGTAACGGAAAGCTGAAAAAAGATAAAATAAATTTGATGTTTGAAACGGGCATAGGGCCTAGAAAAAAGGAAAGGGCTTTTTTGTGTCCTGAAACAGCCCAAGGCATTTTTGTGAATTTTCCATTTCTCTACCAGTTTTCTAGGAAAAAATTGCCGTTGGGTGTTGTCCAGATAGGAAAGGGCTTTAGAAATGAAGTATCGCCCCGTCAGGGCATAATAAGGCTGAGGGAGTTCTCGATGGCAGAGGCAGAGATTTTCTTCGACCCGGAAAATAAAAATCATATGGGCTTTGATGAAATAAAAAATGACGTTATAACGATAATACCGGCGGGCAGGGATGAAATGCGTAATTCCGTGAAAAAAATAGTGGAAAAAGGGATAATAGGTAACAACGCCCTTGCATATCATATAGCTTTAACAAAACGCTTTCTTGTTTCAGTTGGCATTGACGAAAAAAAATTGAGGTTCAGGCAGCATCTGCAGAAAGAAATGGCACACTATGCCAGTGATTGCTGGGATGCCGAAATTCTTACGTCATTTGGGTGGGTCGAATGTGTCGGTATCGCAGATCGTACAGCTTATGATATAAAGGCACATATGGATGCTACCGGCGTTGACATGACGGCCTTCAAAGTCTATGATAAGCCAGTGAAAGAGAAAAGAAAAATCATAGTTCCAAAAATGGATAAGCTGGGCCCTGCATTTATGGGAAATGCAAAAAAAATAAAAGAAATGCTCGAGAAAATGGAGCCGACCGATGAACCAGTGCATCTGAAAATTGATGGAAATGACATCGAGATAGGCAAAGAATTTTATGATGTAGTGGAGAAAGAAATCACCGTTACAGGAAAAAATTTCATCCCCCATGTTATCGAGCCGTCCTATGGAATAGACCGCGTAATCTACTGCATCCTTGAACACAATTATGTTGAAACCGAGAAAGAAGGAGAGAAATATTTCACTTTGAAGTTGCCCTCCTGCATTGCGCCAGTAAAAGCGGGTGTTTTTCCGCTCGCTAATAAAGATGGTCTTCCTTCCATTGCCAGGGAAATTGAAACAGACTTACGTGAGAAAGGAATAGTCGCCTTTTATGATGGCAGGGGGAGCATAGGCAGGCGGTACGCACGAATGGACGAAATCGGTACGCCATTCTGCATAACGGTTGACTATACAACGATCGAAGATAATACCGTTACTGTTAGGTGGAGGGACACAACGGAACAAATAAGGATAGATAGGAAAGAACTGGCGGGATGGATACAGGAAAATATGTAAGGTTATATCTCCTTCTTCTTTCTTTCTCTCGCCCTCAGTTCAACTCTTCTTATCTTTCCGCTTATTGTTTTTGGCAGTTCGTCGACAAATTCTATCTCCCTCGGGTACTTGTACGGGGCAGTTTCCTTCTTCACAAAATTCTGTAGTTCCTTCACCATCTCATCACTCGGTTCATACCCGCCTGCAAGTACAACAAAGGCCTTCACTATATTGCCCCTTATTTTATCTGGAGATGCAACAACCGCTGCCTCCACTACCGCCGGGTGCTTTACAAGTGCGTCTTCCACTTCAAATGGGCCGATGCGGTAGCCCGATGCCTTTATCACATCATCAGCCCTTCCCTCGAACCAGAAATAGCCGTTTTCATCCATTTTTGCCAGGTCACCGGTCAAATACCATCCGTTAACGGCCACATCCTGCAGCTTTTTTCCGCCCCAATAGCCAACCATCAGACCGGGATGAGAGACAGGTACAGCAATCTGCCCTATTTTGCCTGGCGGGAGAGCGTTGCCGTCTTCATCGACAATTTTTACACCGGAGCCTGGCATAGGCTTTCCCATCGAGCCGTATTTTACCTCTATGCCATGATAATTGCAAACAAGCCCGGAGGTTTCCGTTTGCCCGTAGCCGTCGTATATTGTTAGCCCGTAAGCATTTTTGAATCTATCTATGACCTCTCTATTCAAAGCTTCGCCCGCACTCAAAAATTTTTTCATGTCGGAGAGGTCATACGCCTCCAGGTCTTCCTGAGCCCATATTCGGTATTCAGTGGGCGTCGAACATAGTTTGTTAACCCTATATTTTTCCATCAATTCGAGGAACTTCTTCGGGTTGAAACGCCCCATATATGTTATCTGTGAAGCGCCGACTGTAAGTGCAACGCCTAGAGGGCTCCAGAACCACTTTGCCCACCCCGGAGAGGTAGTAGACCATAGCAGCTCATCCGGCTTTGCATCCCACCAGTAGCCTGCATTGGTCTTGTAAAAGCAGTACATCCATTTATGGTCGTGCAGCACCCCTTTTGGCTCTCCAGTAGTTCCTGAAGTGTAGTTTATTGTCATGATATCTGCAGCTTTTACATCCACTTTCTCAAAATTTCTCGATGCTTTCTTAATTTCATCATCGTATGAAATCCAGCCGTTTCTTTCTCCCCTTACAATTATAAAATTCTTTAGAGGCGTTTTATCTTTTATGTTGTCAATATGTTCTGCAGCATTGGGAGAGGCAACTATAGTTTTCGCCCCACAGTTATTTGCCCTGTATTCTATATCTTTTTCCCTGAGCATCTCGGGGCACGGAACAATTATCGCCCCTTTTTTAAAAGCACCAATTTGAATCGAAAAAACTTCAGGAAGTCTCGGGAGCGTGACCATGATCCTGCCGCCCTTCTCCACATTCAGGCCTTTCAATAAATTCCCAAATTGATTGGCAAGGTCTCTCAATCTCCAGTAAGGTATCATCTTTTCCTTTCCCTCCTCATTTTCCCAGTAAATCGCTACCTTTCCTCTGTCCTTGGCATGTTCATCAACAGCATTTGCTATCGTATAATCTTCAGGAATATCCCACTCGAAATTTTTATTCCATTCCTCATAGTTGCCCATATCTTTCACCATCCATTGGATGAGAACAACGCATTTAACCATTTCGCTCCGATTTTTTATAAATATTTTTATATGATAAAGCATATCATTATCGGTGTTCGGAAAATATGACCTGAATGTGGACTTAAAAGAGCAGGACATCGAAATTTTGATGGAGGGCAGAGGCAAGAGGAGGCGTTACTACCGCAGGGTAGGAGACGAAGAAGTAGAAAAGTTCATACATGCGGAAGGCGGCAGCCTGGTAATTTGTCCTGTTGAACCCGTCAATATACCGGATGCGACCATATCAGAACATCTGCTAATAGAGTTTGACAAGCCATTGGTGATCGAGCCAGGGATTAAAAATACTTTTTATGCCAAATTTCCAGTCGAAATAGGCATTTTTCTCGTAGACAAAAAAGATGTTGAGGAAATAGACATATTTACCAAAACAAAGCCAAAATATACGCTTTATGGGCCTCCAGAAAGCGGTATCGTGTGCAAGTGGTGGAAAAGCGACCTATATGCGGAAAAGCCAGAAGTAGGTAGATTGTATGAGGGCATAGTAAAAGTGGACATAATGAACGGTTATTATGAATGGGTGGAGCTGAAAAAATTTGTACTAAGGGCGTTTGACATGAAAATTTTTTATGACGACCATGCTTACATGCGTGCCCATCTAAAAATTTTGAAAAAAACGATGGGAGAGACGACATTCAGTACCAGGAAGCCAAAGAACATGCAGGAATCAATAGATATATATCTCGCTAAAGGAATCAAAAAATTGGAGAAGAAATTTGTAATGGAGTGGCGATTTAAATGAATATCTGGGAATCGTTTAAGGACGTGCTGGAATTGAAAATCGGAGGTATAACGACGCTCAACATATTTACATTTATTTTTATTATTTTGATTTCCGCGGTGATAGGAAAAGTAGTCAGGACTAATCTGCACAGGTTTTTCAAAGAAAAAGTACCCATCACAACGCTGGTTGTCATGGAAAAAATTGTCCATTATGTCATCATTTTTATCGGGTTTATGGTGGCTTTGCCATACATTGGTTTTTCTTTGAGCGGATTGCTTGTGGCTGGCGGCATATTGGGCATAGTCATAGGATTTGCAAGTCAGACGGTTGTATCAAATTTGATAAGCGGAATATTTTTGATGATAGAAAGACCCATGGCCGTCGGGGACGGGGTGAATATCGGTGATGTAAGCGGGATTGTTAAGGATATAAAGATTCTTTCGACTACTGTAAGGACTTATGATGGTATTTATGTGAGGATACCGAACGATAAAGTTTTCAGCTCAAACATACAGAATTATGTTGTCCATGAAGCGAGGCGGTTCAATTACAGCATAGGCATAAGGTACAAAGATGATGCGGAAAAAGCCATGAAAATAGTTGAAGGCTTGCTGGATGCTCACCCGCTGGTGTTGAAGGAGCCGGCCCCGACAATTTTTGTTGAAGAGCTAGGGGAAAGCAGCGTAAATCTAACGGTCAAAATATGGGCTCCGTCCAGTCACTGGTACGGCGTCTATACGGAAATGCTATGGAAGATTAAAGTGGCCCTGGAGAAGGAAGGCATAGAGATACCGTTCCCGCAACGTGTCGTATGGATGGCTGGAAAAGATGGAAAATAAACGTGAGAAAAAAACCACTGAGATATATACTCATGTAAGCAATAAAGACCTAAGCAGAATACCTAATCCGTTAGATTTAATATATAAGAACGCATACACTGATAAAAGAGAGATGAAGAATAATGAAGAGTAAAAGCCCACCAAAGGGATGTATATACGAAATGGAGCTCATATATAATCCCAAATTAGGGGTATATACGACATTAATGTTGTGTATGAACAAGTTATATGACATATTACTCGGCGAAGATAAAATACAAAAAATTCAAAAGTAATTAACTAATTAAATTATAATCATGGCAAGAAGAGAAAAAGTATGGTTCTATAAACCACCACGACAGCCAAAACTCAAGGTTCCGGATTCAACTAAAGCAGAGGTAGAAAGAAAATGTAATGAATTTGTTGAGTCCGTGTTGAAGCCAAAATACATTAAACCACATCCAAAAAACGAGCGCTTTAATTATGTTGTGGATATTTTTACAAAGTGGTACAGAAATTATTTCTATTTCTGTGCAAAATATTATAGTCCTGACTCAAATGCTATATCGCTTTTTTTTGAAGCAAGATTTGCACGAATGGAGTATGTGAGTGAGGATCAGTTTAATTTGTCGTATATGAGACACACCGGGCAGTGGTGGGAGATTTTTAGAGGACTATCTCTTAACGAATGCATAGAAACTATTAAGGATATGCCTCATTTTACTCCATAATCTAAGACATTGGAGCAGTCGATGTAAAGACAATTATTGGGTTGTTGAAGAATGTATTAGATTGAGTAGGTATTGATTGAAAAAGTTAAGCACATAGGGCAAATAATATCAATGAGATGAGAACAATTAAAATCGCCTGCGTCATACGTCATATAACAAAGTGTATCCGCTGTGGCTAACGCCTTGCCTTGCCTTCGGCAACTTTCTTTATCCGCAAAACATTGTACCTAATTTTGATTCCCTCCTTCAAGTAAGGAAATATTTATAAACTATAGCAAGTTATATGTTGACTATGGCGACAACAATCCAGATAAGTAACGATTTATTAGAAGCTTTAAAGGCTAAAAAGATGTTCAGTAAAGAGAGCTATGAAGAGGTTATATGGGATTTAATAGAAGACTCTATGGAACTCTCTGAGGAAACAAAAAGACATATTAAGCAGGCGGAAGAAGACTATAAAGCAGGAAAGGTATACACCCATGAGCAGGTAAAGAAGGACTTGGGTCTATAATGTATGATATACTATATACTGAACAGGCATTAAATCAATTAAAGAAGTTAGAAAAAGAAATACAGCAAAGAGTAATATCTGTTCTTGAGAGATGTCGCATAAGACCCTATAATCATGTTAAAAAGATAGTAGGCAGCAAATACTTCAGGTTAAGGATTGGAGATTACAGGGTTATTCTTGATATAATGAATAATAAACTACTGATTTTAGTGGTTGAGGCAGGCCATCGCAGAAACACATACAAAAAATAGAAGAGTTCATTTAATCGCGCTATGTAACAGGGTTTAAGGACTTATTTCATCCTCCATTTTGTTCCATCGCTTGTGTCCTGTATCTCAAAACCCAGTTCAGCCAGCTCATCTCTTATAGCGTCGGCCTTCTTCCAATCCTTTTCTTTCCTTGCGTTCTGCCTGATTTCTATTATTTCTTCCATCAGCCCTTCCAGATTTTTTTCTTTGGCAGTTCCTCCGTGCTTTTCAATCAGTGTTGTAAGGAGTGAAACGGCATCTTTCTTTCCTGCTTCATCTTGAAACAATGTTATTATTCCTCCCAGCTCAAGGAGAGTATCAAGGGCATACCTGCTCAATTCTTTGTCTGGCTTGCATTCCATGATATATTTATTGCTAGATTTTACAAATTCAAATAGTGAGGCAATAGCCTCGGGCGTGTTGAAGTCATCGTCCATCGCTTCTTCGAATTTCCTTCTAAATTCTAAAATTGAAAGGTAATATTCCTTTTCTCTTCCATATAATGCCTTTTCATTTATTTTTCTATCGGCATTTTCTGCAGCCTTCTGAAGATCATCTTTAAGCCTTTTTAGTCTGTCCAATCCTCTATGGGCCATGTCAAGGTTTTCTTCACTGAAATCGGCAGGGCTTCGGTAATGATATGAGGCAAAGAAAAATCGCAACAATTCAGCATCCCATTTTTCCAGTGCATCTTTTATGTTGATTATGTTGCCAAGAGATTTGCTCATTTTCTCTCCATTTACTTTGAGCATTCCGGAATGAAGCCAGTAATTTACAAATTTTTTGCCATACGCAGCCTCGGTCTGAGCAATTTCATTTTCGTGGTGGGGAAATATCAAATCATGTCCCCCCCCGTGGATATCAAACGGTAAACCAAGATATTTGCTGCTCATTGTAGAGCATTCTATATGCCATCCCGGCCTTCCCTTTCCCCATGGGCTTTGCCAGTACGGCTCTCCTGCTTTTGCATTTTTCCATAGGGCAAAGTCGAGTGGACTTTTCTTTTTTTCTCCTAGTTCAATACGGGTACCTGCTTTCATCTCGCTTATTTTTTGTCCTGATAGTTTTCCATAGTCCTTGAACTTTTCTACAGAAAAATAAACATCGCCGTCTGCCACGTATCCATATCCATTTTCGATTATTTTTTTTGTTGTATCGATGATATCCTCTATGTGCTCCGATGCTTTCGGATATATGTCAGCCTCTCTTATGCCCAGTCTTTTCATGTCTGACAGGCACCTCTCCGTATACATTGCGGAATATTTCAACGGAGGCATACCTCTATCATTTGCAGATTTTATAATCTTGTCATCTACATCTGTTATATTCTGGACATAGGTTACTTCATATCCTTTGTACTCCAGACATCTTCTTATTATATCGAAAGCGACATAGGTGCGGGCATGGCCAATATGTGCATCGCTGTAGACGGTCATACCGCAAACGTACATCTTGGTCTTTCCTTTTTCCACCGAAACAAATTCTTCTTTTTTTCTGCCCAGCGTGTTGTATATCTTTAGCATTCGTTAGAGCATTTGTATGTTTTTTAATAAATTTTTGGTCATCATCCCGTAAATTAGAAATTTATATTAATGTCTAGGCAATACAATTCTCTGTGATAAGAATAGGAGTTGCTGGCATACCTTTATCATGCAAAGACCGAACCAACAGGGACGGCATCATTTATACAAAAAATCTCGGCTTGTCGGCTATGGAAATCCAATTTGCCAGAGGATTTATTTCAGAGGAGGAGGCAAAGGAAATAAGAGATGTGGCAAATAAATGCGTTGTCGAGATGTTTATCCATTCCCCTTATTACATAAATCTCCTCGGAAATGAGAGAAATGTGGAGATGAGTAAAAATAAGATAAGAAAATCTGTCCGCCTTGCCAATGTGATGGGTGCAAAAGTCGTTACCATCCATACCGGATTTTACGGATCGCTGTCAAAAAAGAAGGCCATAATGAGATTTACCAAAAATATACGCTCGCTCAGGGATGAGTTTAAAAAAGACGGCATCGAGGTGCCCGTTGGTATTGAAACAATGGGTAAAAAGGAAGTGTTCGGCAGCCTAGAAGAAATTGTTGAAGTGTGCAAATGCGTCCGTGGGACAGTGCCCGTTCTTGACGCGGGACATATACATGCAAGAAGCAATGGTTGTCTAAAGGATAAGGAGGGCTTTCAGGAGGTGTTTGATAAAGTCAGCGGTTTGGAACTGGAGCATTACCTGATTCATATAACTGGAGTGAAATATAACAAAGACGGAGAAATGTATCATGTCCCCATAAGAAAGGGAGATATGCCCGTAATAAAGCTAATGGAATGTATAATCGATAACGGCTACAATGTTACAATCATCTCGGAGTCCCCCATACTTGAACATGATGCAGTATATTCTCAGATACTGCTTGATAGAGCAATGGAAATGTCAAAATGAATAATGAAATGCGTTTTGAAAAATCGGTTGCCTACATAAACAAAAAGATAGTGGATATTCTCAAAAATGTGGATGAAAAAGAAGTGGAAGATGTGATAAAACTTTTCATGGATGCAAGGAGAATATTTGTCTACGGTACGGGGAGGAGCGGGCTGGTAGGGAAAGCGTTTGCCATACGGCTTGTCCATCTCGGTTTTCAGACATTCGTGATAGGAGAAACAATAACCGCCCCGGTTCAAAAAAATGATCTTGTAATACTTATATCCGGCTCGGGAGAGACAATACCTGTAACCATGACCGCAGAAATCGCAAGGAGATTGGGAGCGAAAATAATATCAGTTACGGCAAATCCTGATTCTCACATAGCCAGATTTGCTGATGTTTTGATATCTCTATCGGCTGGAAAGAGAGATTCCGACCTTGTCCCTCTCGGTACATTATTTGAGGCGAGTTCCTGGATATTTCTGGATGGGCTTGTTTCTGAGTTAATGGCAAGGAAGGGAGAGGATGAGAAAAAAATGAGAGAAAGACATGCAACACTGGAATAACTTTTTAAATACTAGGATATTCAAATTTGATGGAAAAATACGACTATGAAAAATTGCTGGATAAATCGATAAAATCTCTCCCGGAAAAGGTGATAACAAAAGAGAGATTTCAGATGCCCCATGGAATTATTTTTTATGAAGGGAATACAACTATCCTGAAAAATTTTCTTGAAATATCAAACATTTTGAATAGAGATACTTGTCATATTCTTTCATATCTGCTAAAAGAGCTAGGTACTGCAGGTGAAGCGGAGGGTGAACGGGTTATATTTCAGGGGAAGATACCTGAAAGGAAGGTACAGGAGAGAATAACAGCATATGTAGAGAGGTTTGTGCTGTGCAGGGAATGCGGCAGGCCGGATACAAAATTAATAAAAAAGAATAGGACTCTTCTGTTGAAGTGTGAGGCTTGCGGTGCTATCCATCCCGTAAAGGCGAAAAGGATAAAGAGGGAATAGGCAATGATAAGTGCCAGCAAGAAGATTCTCATCCTTTTTGTCGTGGCACTGGCTTTCATTTTTTTTAGAATATATAACATAGAAAATCCTTTTTCCACAAACGGAATTGATGAGGGAATACATCTTCTTCAGGCGAAGATGGTCGGGGAAGGATATAATCTCTACGGGGATTTGGGAGGTGACCAGGCTCCTCTTGTCATTATGATATTTTCCGCGTTTAAAGGAAATGTCATGATATCAAGATATCTTTCTTTCTTTCTTTTTTTAGCTTCTTCCCTTTCATCATTTTTGATAGCATCACACCTGAGAGATAAAAGGGCTGGCGTATTTACAGTTCTCGTACTTGCCCTGGATTTCACCCTTCTGAGGGAATCGAGGCTTGCATCCCTTGATCTATTCTCGGCATCACTCCTATGTATTTCAGCCCTTTTTTTTATTTTATATATCGACAAAAAGAATTGGAAAAATATAGTTCCTGCATCTTTCTTTCTCTGTCATGTCTTGCCAAAATGATTGCAGCTCCATTTGCGTTACTGGTAACCTTGATTTTTTTATATGATGTGGTGAAAAAAAAAGAATTTCCTTCACCTTTTCGTATATGCATTTTCTTTTCTTCTGCCCTTCCTTTTCTTATTCCTTATTTTCACCCCACAGGAGCTCGTAGATGGGATATTGCTCAGGCAGATGAACCGCAATCTTGATTTGAGCACGAAACTTTCTTTCCTCCTTTTCATGGGCCCCAGCTTTATTTACTTTCTTTCCATAAAAAAATGGGATTTAAAAGACAGAAAAATTGCTTTTCTAATCGTATGGTTTTTTTCTATCTTTATATTTTTAATGTTGCAGGGGAGAACATTCCAGCATCATTTTGTATACGTCGCGTTTCCGGCTGCAATACTCTCTGCCGTAGCTTTATCCGATCTGCCCGAGCACAGTTTGAAAGGGAAAGCCATACTTTCAGCATTTATTGCAGTAAATGTTGTCCTTTCTTCCTTTATGATTTTAACTGCGCCCCATAATCTTGTGTATGATGTGGCAGATGAAATAGAAGAGGTAACCCCTCCCGGCTCATTGGTGATATCGGGAAATCCTCTGGTGAACGTTCTATCAAATCGGGATTGCCCGCCAAATCTGACCAATCTTGCGTATCTCCATAGTCCTCCAACAGAACCATCTGATATAATATACTGGCTCGAAAATGGGGGCATAAAGGCTGTTGTGCTTTACTGGTATCTGGCAGATATGGACGAGGTAAAGATGTATCTCGAAAATAGCGAAAATTATACATTATACAAAACAATTGAAGGAAGGGGGCAGATTTTGTTTTATGGATTAACTCCAAAATTTTCAGTGGATAAATATGTCATATATGTAAGGACGGCTACTTGAACCAGGTCCACAGGTTGTTGGCAGCGAAATTCCATATGAAAACTATGACTATGGCAATAAATGCAGCCCACATATAGTAGTATCCGAAAAATTCTTTTAATAGCCCCATAATGCCAAGTTGCATTGGAAACGCTGGAGAACTGATAAGATTAAACTTCAGAAATCTCCTAAAAGCATTTTTCATTCCTTTTTTTCCTCTGTCGTGAAATGTCCATAGGTCATTTAATATAAAATTAGAAAGTATAGATAGCTCTATAGCAATAGAAGCTGAGAAAAGGTAAAACATCCCGAATCTCTCAGTTATAAGCCATAATAATCCCAAATTGACCAACACACCGCTTCCCCCGACCAATCCAAATTTTACAAATCGCATTATTTCTCCTTCCTCCCATGAAAGACGGAGCAGATGATGGGAATATTTGCTGTATTCCTTGAAAACTAAAGAACTGGTTCCTCTCTCCCTGTCCTTGAATGTTATTGGCACTTCCTCCACTTTTTTGTAATTTCCTCTGATCAAAATTTCCAGCAGTATTTTGTAGCCTATTGGACGCAATTCTGCACCGTCCAGAACTTCACGTCTCAGCATGAAAAAGCCGGAAAGCGGGTCTTTTGCTTTCCTGCTTTTGGGTAACAAGAGATGGGCTATAGCTCTTGCACCTTTGGAGTAAAATTTCCTCTTGAAAGTCCAGTTTTCTATTTCCCCTCCAGGTATGTACCTGCTTCCAACGACAATATCTGCTCCTTCCCGTATTTTATTTAGCAGTTCGATGATTTTTTCCGGGGGGTGTTGAAGGTCTGCATCCATGACAGTGAGCACCTGTCCCTCGCTGTTTTTAAAACCTTCTATAACGGCCGTTGCAAGACCTCTCTCATTTTCTCTCCTCACGACCTTAAGAAAATCATAATTCTTTCTCAAATCTTCAGCCAGGTCAGCTGTACCGTCGGGGCTGTCATCATCGACGATAATCATCTCAAAATCTACTCCATGCAAGGCATTTTTCACTCTCTTGAGGAGGGTGGGCAAATTCTCTATTTCGTTATAAGTCGGCACGATGATCGACAGCAATGGCATCATTCCGCAATCTCCCATTCTTTAAATAATTATTTGTTTTCTCAAAAAGCAGTAATTATTTAAGGAGTAGGGGCATTTCTGCCACAATGAGCATTGTCGAAATAAAAGGCTTGATTAAAAATTATAATGGCATTAAAGCGGTTGATAACCTAAGTATCGAGATAAAAAAAGGAGAGGTTTTTGCTTTATTGGGGCCAAATGGGGCTGGCAAAACTACTACCATAAATATAATAATGGGATTTATTTTTCCTACGAGTGGCACTGTCACGATATTGGGCAATGACATCCTCAAAAATGGTAAAGAGGCACGAAAGCGAATCGGATTCATGCCTGAGGAGTTGGGCTTTTATGACACGCTTACTGCATATGAGCACATGAAATTTTATGCACGGTTGTTCGGCATTCCCGAAAAGGAGCGGGAGGAAAAAATTCTCCACCGATTAGATCAAATCGGGTTGTTGGAAAGAAAAGATTCCAAAGTCAGAGAATATTCCTATGGTATGAGGCGGTAGATACAGATTAGGCTTCATCATATAAAAGGCTAACCATTTTTGAGATACCTCGTAGCTCAAAAAATTTCGTAAAAAATAAGAGAATCCCATCCTAATTTGATGAACCCATGGGATGGGATGAA
>JAYEJS010000007.1 GCA_034660695.1 Candidatus Thermoplasmatota archaeon
GCTAATTACAACCATGTTCTGGTTGGGCTTGGGACTATGTATCCAACTGGAACGTAGTAAAAAGTATTGTGGAGTGATTCATCTCTGGGCTGAAGCCCAGAGGATTCTCACTCCATTTTGACTAAAAGGAATATATGAATCAAATATCAAGGATGGTTTGATATTCAAAGGTGGAACTGCAATCAAAAAAGTCTATTTTCCAGAGACCCGGAGATTTTCTCATGATTTAGATTTTACTGCTTTATGTTTGGACAGCAAGAATATAGAGAATCAATTAAAAGAGGTTTTTGATGATATCGAGGGAAAATCCTTAATAAAACTTAAATTTAAATCGTTTCATGCAACGTCTGGTAGCATAATTGCAAATGTACAGTTCCTGGATCCATTAAATGCTAAGAATAGAATAAGACTGGATATAACTCTTGATGAGAAGGTTATCACAGAACCTGTCTTGAAGGTAACGGACTCGCAATACCCAGATATTGGAAGATATGAGATTAGAGTTTACTCTCTTGAAGAAATTTTAGTTGAGAAAACAAGGAGCATATTACAGAGAGGCAAAAGTAGAGATTATTATGATGTATGGATGCTATTAAAAGTAAAAAAATTTGATTTGAAAGAGATCAGAAAATTATTGATAGAAAAATGCCGATTTAAAGGAATTGAATTCGACTCAGAACTAATTTTTAATGAAACCAAATTGAATAATGCAAAAAGATTCTGGGAAGTCGGATTGAAGGACCTGGTAAAAGAATTGCCAGATTTCGATTTGGTCATAGATGAACTAAAACATGAATTAAGAAAATTATAAGTTAGAAATGTGTAAAAAGAAAGATGCTGTGTAAATAATTCAAAGATTTATGGGATTGGAGTAGGGCAAGTGAATTATTCTATACGGCATATTTTTGCAATTTTTTAAAAGATTCACAAAGTTTCTGCACATATCATAATGATTTTCCTTCCAGCACCACCATCGCCAGAGTCAAATGAGATTTTCCCTTTGGCACAATAGGATTATTAGCAAATTCCAACAACTTTCATTGCTTTGATTCAACTAATGGATTCTCCCTTATCTGAATGAGCTCTCAAATGCTTCTTTGACGTCTTTTATATCAAGCAAAAGAAAATCTTTTTCCCATGCAAAGTCCCTGCACTTCTCTGTAAAACCATTTTTTGAAAAAAGCATGTACCGTTTTTCACCTTTCCAATTTACGAGTTTACTTTTCTCTACCAGACTTTCTGCTACATTAACATCAACTTTTTTGTTTCCCCACTTCACCTCACCAAGCAACATTTCTTCATCAGAAAAGGCACACACATCTACTTCATTTCCTGATCTATCCCACCACGAACCTATTTTTTTAAACGATACATCGAGATTTTTTAGTTTCCTGTTATTATAATGGATCATAAGTTCTTGGATTACGTTTTCGTATGTTCTTCCAACGAAGGCATTCATCTGTTCTTTAAATTGGTCAAGGATTGCATCAAAGTTTCCAATTTCCATAAACGATTTGTTTTTGTAGATGAACTCAAACCAGAATTTTAATAAGTTGTCCTTCAAGAAATATCTTCCTTTCTTTGACTTGAATTCAATTTCTGTAACAGGTATCTTTTTTACCACGATGTCATATTCATTTACTAATTCTGACAGATACTTGCTCAGAGTCGTTGGTAATGAGCCGACAGCATTTGCTATCTCCACTACTGTACTTTTTCCCCGACTTATGGCTTCCAGTATTGAGAAATACATTCTGTAAGACCCACCGAATTCTCTTATCAGTATGTCATATCCTTCATTCAGCAATGGTGCACCAGCTGCTAGGAAAGCTTCTCTTATGATTTTTTTAACGTCTTTTCTACCAAATAATTCTAAGATTTCGTAGTACTTTGGAACTCCACCAAATATGCTGTACATCAATATTTTATCTACCTCTTTTTTGTACCCAATATCATCGAGAATTGTTCTAGTTTGCAGGTAGGTAAAAGGTTCAATTTTAAAGGATCCCGTTATTCTGCCATAGAGGGGTTGTTTGCTGTCCACGAATATTTTTTTCATTAATCCTACATAGGAGCCTATACAGAATAGCAGCATTTTGGTGGAATCCTTGTTTTCATCCCATTCTTTTTGCATGATTGAGAACACACTTTTATCTACTCTGTTGAAATTCTGAAATTCATCAAATATTATGATTGTGTGTCTTTCTGCTATTTTGGAGAGATATCTAAAGAATTCTTCCCAATTCTTGAAGCTGGGAGAATAACCCATGACGCTCTCTATCTGCTGTTTAAAGTCATCCAGTAAAAGGGGTGTTTCTTTTTCCGTTACGAAGAAGTAAATTGAGTTTTCTTTTCCCTCTATGAACTCCCTTATCAACCTTGTTTTCCCAACTCTCCGTCTGCCTGTAACGATGCTCATTATTGATTTTTTTTTGGACATATTGTAATAATCTTCCATTTTTTCTAGTTCTTTCTTCCTATCGTAGAATTTCATATTATCCAAACCTTCAATTATTCTAAATAGAATAATTTATTATAAAGTTTTCTAAAAGATTTCAATAATTTTCTTTCCAGCATTACCAGAGCCAAATGAGATTTTGATTTTGGTGCAATAGGATTTTTAGATGTTTAACTGGGCAAGAACCTTCCTAGTTCCAGAACCGAACTTTTTGGAAT
The DNA here is from genome assembly GCA_034660695.1 of Candidatus Thermoplasmatota archaeon. NCBI lineage: Archaea > Methanobacteriati > Thermoplasmatota > Thermoplasmatota archaeon. The sequence goes on from JAYEJS010000007.1 coordinate 2,677, forward strand.
AGTTGCATAGTCTTTCCATATCAAATTCGTCTATAGCCATATCGTTAACTAAGGAATTCACTTCCTCTACGTTTAAATCCCCATTTTTCACGCATCGTATGTAAATGAGATCGAGCAATGCTTTTTCAGGTTCAGCCACCAATACTGTTCCTTCTCTCCAGTATCCCCAAAATAGGGAATGGCTGATCTGGTGATATTCATATGTTGCTCTATCTTTTCTGTAAGTATATGGTAGTTTGGTGGTCACAAGCGTAAGCGTATATACTCTTTGACTGAGTATTCCCTGTTTTGAAAGAGCGTATTCCATAGAAAGGTATGAGGGATAGCGGATAATCATAGCTATCTCTTCAGA
>JAYEJS010000008.1 GCA_034660695.1 Candidatus Thermoplasmatota archaeon
ATTGAAAGAGTGTTCTCAAAGTATGGTAAAGATATCCTACAGAATAGCAATTTTGAAACAGTTAGAGAAGCGATGAACAGGACTGCCAATTACTTCGAAAAAGAAACAAGTTTTAGGAATTGGCGTAATATAAATTTCTAATTTACAATAATGGATTAATATAAATATCGTAAATCCTGTTATTTATAATAATCTAAGCATACGAAGGGTCGGTTGGTTTTTTATTGTTTTCTTTTTCCTGCAATGTAGTAAGCATTGAATGTAATGTATCTTCATCTACTTCTCCTTCTAAATACTTCCTTACTGCTAATTTTTTGTATTGCTCATTATTGAATCTTCTTTTCTCAGGTATTCTCTTTTCAGCATATATGTCGTTTTCTATGTTAGCAAATACATTATCATACGCTTTTCTTATCCTACTCGATGCCTGTTGGATATATCCAACTAAAACCGAGATATTTTTATGCCCCGATTGTGCTTGTATCTCATTTAGTGTGCATCCGTTCTCTGCCATGTGCGTAACCATCGTTATCCTAAACTTGTGGGGGTATACCTGTTTTACAATGCCTGATTGTGATGCTACTTGTTTAGTAATATGTCGGAGGTAGCATGTTGATATACGTTTTCGTTCGTTGAGTGTTATAAACAATGCGTTTTCGTGTCCTTTCTTTGGTTTAGGACGGACGTCTATCCATTTTTGTAAAACATTGGCACAATCTTCTGTGATATTAATAGTTCTTGTAGTGTTTCCTTTACCGTGCTTAACTGTTATTTTTAATCTATCGAAATCGATGTCTGATAAGTCAAGGTTAACCAGTTCAGATGCTCTAAGTCCCGTGTAATATAATGTTCGAATTAGAGCTGAATATAATGGATTATCATTGGCTGCCTTAAATATTGCTAATATTTCCTGTTTTGTCAAGGCTGTTTTATCCCTGTTTGGTGGTACGATTTTTGCTACTTTTATATTCACTTCTTTTCCTAGAAAGTGCTGGCAAAATTTTCTTAAATTTGCAGTTATCAATACCATCGTATTACCGGCATATTTGTCATAACATGTAGAAAGATAGGATTCAACGATAGATTGATTTATATCACCAATAGTTTTGTTGTTATCACAAAGCCACTTTAGGAAGTATATCGTAACTCTTACCATTTGGTCGACTGTATTTTTGCTGTTTCTTCTTTCAATCCTTAACCATCGCTTGTATCTCTCCAGCAATTCCTTGTATTCTTCGGGCGTATTTCCCATTTATACCACCTCCACTTGGTCATCGGTGGTTCTTTGTCGGGCTTTGGCAGTGATTGTCTGCGCAGACATATCGCCACCTTGAGGAATTACAATCTCTTCAGGTTGTAATCCCCTATTCTTATTTTTTAAGCCATTTATAAATTCTTTGTTGTAATTAGAATTTTTCACAGCCCATGAATTCAGACGTTTCAATCTGGGCAAACCTTGTTCTTCTCGGCATTTGTTCAGATTCTCGAATTTTTTGACAGCCTCTCGGGCTATTTCCAATCCAACTTCTTCTAGTAAATCTCGTAATTCTATCGTGGCTTCATTTGAAATATGATAAGGACAGTGTAATTCTATGATCCCCCTTACGGAATTCAAAGGAATCATGTGTATTTTCATTTCCATATCCTCTTTCATTTTTTACCCCCCTCCAAATAAACGTCCCTTTGTTCAGTCGTGAAATTCAACATGCCTGGTATGAAGAAGGATTCAGCCATTTCTCATACCCCCGTTTTTTTGCCTAGCATATCGCAGGTAATAACCAGACTTTCGGCGTGGCTTTTTGTCTCGCCCACGTTTGCCGACATTTCGGGCGTGTTTCAATCCCTCTTTCGTTCGTTCTGATATAATATCTCTCTCGAACTGGGCAAATGAAGCCATAACGTTGAATTGAAGCATACCGCTTGCAGAAGAGAGGTCTATGCTATCTGTGAGAGATATAAATTTAACTCCTCTCTCATACAAGGTGGTCACTTCCCTCAACAATTCCTGGACACTTCTAGCCCATCGGTCAATCTTCCACACTACAACAGCTTCAAATTCCTTCTTTAAGAGCCGTTGATATAGCTGATATTTGATTGGGCGTGTCTTTCGTGTGCTTTCTTTCTCAACGAACAGCTCATAATCCCATCCCTCCCGCTCTGCTTTCTCAATCAATGCCTTCTTCTGCATCTCTGGATTTTGGTCTTGCGTAGATACTCTGGAATATAATGCCACCTTATCATTCATGGCTGCACCCTCAAAATTTCAGAATAATCTATTTCTTTACCATTAAAATCCTGGTAATCCGATAACCTTTCTTCGCATTCCATCAAATATTCTTCCTTATCAATGTCATCGGGTATAGAAATAAGATTGCTGCCACCACTCCATTTTATTTTGCAAATCGGGCAATAGAACCAATCTTCATAGCCCCATATACCAGCTAAACTAGCATGATAATTTTCATGCTCGGGATACAAGCAATGCCCGAAATACGACTTACCCTCGTCCATGAAAACTCCCAAATTAAGGTTATTCATGCTTCCACCTCCTTGTAGACCTTCTCAAAATGTGCTTGTATCCTAGGGATATCTATCCTCAGAATCCCCGTCTTTTGCCATATTGCCTCCCTAAAGCGTAACATGAAAAATAGAATATTGTACCCTTAACATAAAGTGGGGGGTCGGGGGTTACTTTGGTGTTGTATCTGTTAGAATTGTGGGGGGTTACTTTGGGGGTTAATCGGGTCTAATTGTATTCATTTCTCACGAAATTCTAGATGAAATGTTTGTTCCAATTTTTCTCTTTTTCTTCTTTATATTTATTAAAAAATTTCCATGCTTGTTCCCTTATTTTAGTAGTTGGATATGTTAACTACGCCAATTCCTAAAACTTGTTTCTTTTTCGAAGTAATTGGCAGTCCTGTTCATCGCTTCTCTAACTGTTTCAAAATTGCTATTCTGTAGGATATCTTTATCATA
>JAYEJS010000009.1 GCA_034660695.1 Candidatus Thermoplasmatota archaeon
ACCGAAATAGTTATATATACGATTTTCTATTATAAATTACAGAAGAAGATGAAATTAAAGAAGCATATAACAAAGGCAGAAAGATTAGAAGCGTCCTTGAAAAAATTAGATGTAGAAAGCGACTGGGAATCTATTGTGGAAATAACTTATGGAATTGCATTAAATTACATTGCGGTCATTTGCGAAATTAAACTCAATAAACACATAGATACACATAAGGGTCTGCCCAAATTTTTGGATAACAATGACATGGATAAATTATCCACCTACTTCAGAGAATTAGATGTACTTCGACAAGGACGCTGGTACGGTGGCAAACATGATGGTGAGACAGCCAAAATGGCGGTTTCAATAGTAGAAAAATTGAAATCTGAAGTAAAAAGATTGTTATGAATATAAAGGATAAAAAACTAATAGGAAGGTTCGTAGAAAAAACAAAGGATATAACAAATCTGCGGTGTATCGTACTTTTTGGTTCGATGGCAAGAGGCGAGGCAGATAAAAGATCTGATATAGATGTCTTGCTCGTTATTGAGGAAGAGAACCCTAAGTTATGCATTCCAGAGATTATGAATATAGTCACCAGCTTGAAGCCTCATCGTGAGATAAAACCAGTTGTCACCAACTTGGCTGATTATGATGAAGAGTTTTTGTGGACAGTACTGCGAGAAGGAAAAGTATTATGGGGGAGCATGGTGGTTACTCCTGACAAGTTTTTATTGAGCCCCTATAGGTTGATTTCTTACAATCTCAGTAAACTTAAACCCAGCAAGAAGGTTAAAATATCTCGCTTAATTCACGGCTATCAATCCAAGAAAATCATAAATGGCGAAACGAAGAAATATAAGTATACGGGTCTAAAAGACAAATATAATGTACATGTCATATCAAAAAATACGGTTTTAATACCAGAAAGACATGCGAAAAATTTCCTGAGTGAATTAGACAAACACGGTGTTGAATATCAAGAAAGGATAGTTTGGGCATGAAAATTTCCCTACGTTGAGAAGGAATTCACAAAGGAGGACTTCCGCTTCTTTATCTTCATGGACAAGCTCAACCTAAAAAAAGATGTTTAGATCCTGACTTCCCACATTTTAAGCACATGTTATGATCGATAATTGCTGCCTGATTCTCCTAAATGCCTGTTTTTCTCCTTAGAACTTCTTCATTTTTTCATGCTGGCGATAGCAATCCACATGTAATGATATGTGTTTACAATATAAGCATATATGATTCTTACAGAAATTACAAAGAAACAGAAGGGGATTTTGGAAAAACTAAATTTATGTGCTTAAAAATACGGAAGTTAGGTTAGATATGCCGGGGATAGATGAGAGGGAAAATGAGGCTTTCATCCTAAGGAAATACGGTTCTTGATAAATTCTTTGAATAAAGGATCAAAGATATCGTATTTTCCCTTTTCCACTCTTTCTATAAGTTGTGCGTTTATCATTTGATGAAGTATACCTCCTACTTTTCTTCCCAATTCATCTTCCAATTCCTTATATTGATTTTTCTCTTTTGCAAGGATTAATAATACTCCTTGTTGCAGGGTAGTTAGTCTTTCAAATAAATCGCTGAATAAAGGAGTCTCTCTTTCCGCGATTTCTTGAAACGCATATTTTATGTCATTGCAATCGGGATTTTTTATATCAGATATCCTCTCCATTGTTTTTACAATATAATCGGGGATTCCTTTTGTTAATTTCTTTAGAAGATCTATTTCTTTTTCACCTAAGTCTATATTCCAAAGTTTTGCCAATTTCTTGGTTGCTTTTGCATCAAAAGGAGATAAGCTGTATATCTCTACTTGTCTCCAAAATGCAGACGTTGATTTTGCGAATATTTTGTTTATAAAAGTAGTAGAGCTTCCACTAAAAATATATTGCATCCTTTTTTGAAATTGAATCACGCTTCTCATAACTGCTATGGTTTCAGCCATGTTACTAAATTTTTCAACATGTTGAAATTCATCCAATATCAAAATAATATGTACATTTCTCTTCTCTGAAAACTCTTCTAAAGATTTTAAAGTAGCTTTTACTAATTCTATCTCATCTTCTGATTTTTCTATAGACAACCTTAATTTTAGATATGTGCCGGTTGCATTTCCTATTTCTGCTTCTATTTTGCTTAGCCTTTCTGTGATTTCTTGAAATTTTCCTGTAAACCATTTACTAAATTTCTCTACCCTTAATTTTTTACCACTACAATAGGTATAGTTCTCTATCATCGATTTTATTATTTCATCGCATAAACCGCTCCAATTTCTTTTGTATAAAACATCGATATAGATGGGAATGATATCTTTGGATAGAGATTTTTGAATATATTTATATGAAAGATAGGTTTTTCCCAATCTTCTTGCTCCAGTTATCGCTATATGTCTTGGCTTTTGATTTTTTAAAGATTCCTTACTTTTTTTTAATTCTTCCAATTCTTCTTCTCTATCAACGAAATCTTTTGCTGCATTTATTATATCCTTTAGCATATAACCTTAAATGCATTTTACCCTAAAATATTTTTCCCTAATCTACTTTAAACTGATTTTACCTTAAATTCATTTAAGGAAAATACAATAGATCAGTAGAAGGAAGTGGATTTTGTTTTAAAAGAAGGCATGAATATTGCCCAGCTAATCTGGGCAGCCTATACATCTGGAAAAGATGAAATAGAAAAGAGAGAAATAAAATCATTGATCAAGGCAAGTGAAGAGCTAAAATGCAAAGATTTGTTGATAATCACATGGGATTATGAAGATGACCTAAAAACCGATGACAAAAAAATAAAATGCCTGCCTTTATGGAAATGGCTTCTATCGCCACTGCAATCTCAATATTATCAACCTTGCTTAAATCGGCGGTGAAGAATTGCTTGCTTTTATCTCCTCCTCATCCCAGTTCCATCATTTTACTATGCAGCGCGTCTATAAAATTCCATTGTGTTTCCGTATTACAAATTTCACTGCAAAAATACCAAAGTAGAAATATGAATTTCCTATTCGTTACATAATATGAAAGCTGTTATACTTGCCGCAGGAGAAGGTAAGAGACTTAGGCCTTTCACTAAAAATATGCCAAAGGTCATGCTTCCCATTGCCAATAAACCAATTTTGGAATATATTGTTGATGCTTTATCTGAAAGCAATATTAGGGATATTGTTATGGTGGTGGGTTATAAAAAAGAAAGTATTATGGATTATTTTGAAAGTGGAAAAGAATTTGGTGTGAATATAGAATACATCATTCAAGAAAAACAGATAGGCACAGGACATGCATTGATGCAGGCGGAAAGATGTATAAACGATCAATTCCTCGTCTTACCAGGGGATAACGTCATAAACGGTAAAAGCCTTTCAGCCCTCATAAATAACAGGTGCAAAACGGCAATACTTATTGAAGAAAGCTCATCACCTTCAAAATATGGTGTCGTCAAAGTGGAAGAAGAAATAATAAAAGGTATCATTGAAAAACCAGAAAAGACGGGGACAAATTTGGTATCTACGGGCGTTTATAAATTCCAGCCCATAATATTCGATATTATAAAAGAAGGTATGAAGTATGGGAAAAATCAAATAACCGATCCACTCCAATCAATGATCGAAAAGGGGGAAAAAATATGTGCAGTTAAAGGAAGCGGGGAATGGAGGGATGTTATTTACCCATGGAATCTGCTGGATGTAAACGCAAAAGCATTGCAGAATATTTTGCCTGCTACATCAGGAAAAATTGAAAAAAGTGTTGTTGTAAAAGGAAAAGTTGTTATTGGCGAAGGCACAACTATCCATTCGGGGTGCTATATAACCGGCCCTGTTGTTATCGGGAAGGGTTGTGAAATTGGCCCCAATGTGTGTATTTTTCCATCCACAAGCATTGGGAATAATGTAGCCATTTATCCTTTCAGTGAAATTCGTTATAGCGTGGTAATGGATGGGGCTACCGTCGGCTCATATTCATCCGTTTCTCATTCCGTTATAGGAAAAGGAACCAAAATTTTATCTCATTTTTCTAATATGGTCGGAAAAAGTGTTGTTGAAGTGGAAGGCGAATTCCATGAAATATATGATATTGGCTCATTTATTGGAGATGATTGCGAGATAGGAGGAAACGTTGTTGTTGAGCCTGGAAAAATTATAGGGGAAAACTGTAAAATTAATTCCCTGAAAGTGATAGATAGAGACATCCCCGGTGGAAGTAAAGTGATGTGATGTGCGGAATAACAGGATATATAGGCTACAGAAATGCATCTGAAGTGCTGATCGATTGTTTGAAAAGATTGGAATACAGAGGCTATGATTCAGCAGGGATTGGAGTTATAGGAAAAAAGCTATCGGTTTTTAAAGAAGTGGGAGAAATAAAAAACATAGAAAAGGAAATGCCAGAAATGGATGGAAATGTTGGCATTGGCCATACGAGATGGGCAACTCACGGTAAAGTAAGCAAAGAAAATGCTCACCCTCATTTAAGTTGCAACAAAAAAATTGCTTTGGTTCACAATGGCATTATAGAAGATTTTAAAATATTAAGAGGGGAATTGGAAGAAAAAAATCATAAATTTTATTCGGAGACCGATTCAGAGGTCATCATTCATTTAATTGAGGAAGAGTATAGTGATAATCTGGAAAATGCTGTTCTTTCCGCAATTAAAAAACTTAAAGGTTCTTATGCCCTCGTCGTTATTTCACAGGACGAGCCAGACAGGATTATTGCAGCAAGAAAAGAAAGCCCTCTCGTTATTGGAGTGGGAGACAATGAAAATTTTGTTGCATCTGATGTTCCAGCTTTCTTAAAATATACGAATAGAGCGATCTATCTCGATGATAATGAAATCTGCATTCTAAAAAATAATTCCGTAAAAATTATAAATCAAAATGGAAAAAAATTTTTTAGAGAGGAAAAGATGGTAAATTGGAGTATTGGGAGTGCAGAAAAATCTGGATATCCCCACTTCATGCTAAAAGAAATACACGAGCAGCCTTCTTCCATTTCTAATGTACTAATGGAGAGAATTTCAGAAATAGATCCCTGGGTAAATCTAGAGGGTATGGATATTGTGGATATATGTGATATAAATTCTATAACTATCGTTGCATGTGGAACTTCATTTTATGCTGGGATGATCGGGAAATATATTATAGAAAAATTGGCCTCAATTTCAGTTACCGTTGAATTATCATCTGAATACAGGTATTTTGGAAAAAAGGGCGGTATGGTTGTTGCTATAACCCAATCAGGAGAAACAGCGGACACACTTGGAGCCGTAAAAGAAGCAAAAAAATATGGATGTAAGACTGTGGCCATAACAAATGTTGCTGGGAGCAGCATTACGAGAATTGCTGACATATCTATTTTAACTCGGTGCGGCCCAGAAATGGGAGTGGCAGCCACAAAAACATTTACTTCCCAGATTGTTGCACTTTTTCTTCTTGCCCTTAAAATTGGAATAAAAAATGGTTCTTTAAATGAGAATGATTTAAGTGAATATGCTTCCCATCTCAGGAATCTTCCTTCATGCGTCAAAAAAGTTTTGGACGGGAAAGACAAGATAAAAAAAATAGCAGAGAGATTGAAGGAATATGAAGATGTCTTTTTCATTGGGAGAGGAATAAACTATCCTCTTGCCCTTGAAGGGGCTTTAAAATTAAAAGAGATTTCATATATACATGCTGAGGGATTTGCTGCCGGCGAGTTAAAGCATGGTCCATTTGCTTTACTTACAGAGAAAACCCCTACTATTGCAATTGTGACAAAAGATATCGCATATGAAAAAATTTTATCAAATATCGGGGAAATAAAGGCAAGAAACTCGCCAGTTATCGCAATTGCAGATGAAAACGATGAAGAAATTGAGACGTATGCTGACTTTGTGATTCGTTTCCCTTCATTGCCAGATCTTATTTCCTGCATACCTATCGCTGTCACACTTCAACTTCTTGCATACTATGTCGCAAATTTCAGGGAATGTTCTATTGATAAACCTCGCAATCTTGCAAAATCTGTAACTGTGGAGTGATAAAATGCTGTTTGGCTCATCTGGAATAAGGGGAATTGTAAACGAAGAAGTTACTGCTGAGCTTGCATTAAAAGTGGGGAAGGCATGCGCTTCTCTTTATAAAAAATTGGTGATAGGCATTGATCCAAGAAGTTCAAGCAAAATGATAAAAAATGCTGTCATAGCAGGTTCGCTTTCGGCAGGGGCAGAGATAGCAGATATCGGCCTCGTTTCCACTCCCACCCTTGCACATTCAGCAAAAAATTATGATGCGGGCATAATGATTACGGCTTCTCATAACCCAGAGCAGTATAACGGGATAAAGCTTTTCAATACAGACGGCTCGGGCTTTTCTATAAAACAGTCGGAGGAGATAGAAAAAAATTTGGATGGAAATAACGTTAAATGGAATGAGGTGAAGAGAATAAAAAAGTATGACAATGCCGTCATAGATCATATCAAATCGATTCTAGAAGCCATCTCTCCCATAAAAAATAAAATAAAGGTGGTTGTTGAATGTTCCAATGGCTCTACAGGAACGATAACTCCCTATCTATTACGAAAAATGGGATGTGAAGTTACTACACTCAATGCCCAGCTCGATGGGTTTTTTCCAGCCCATGACCCTGAGCCGATTGAAGAAAATCTTTTTGGTTTGAAAAAACAGGTTATTGCATCAAATGCCGACATCGGACTTGCCCATGATTGTGATGGCGACAGAATCGTTGTCATAAACAGGGAAGGAAAATTCATATCAAATGACGGGCTTTTAGCAATACTTGCAAAATATACAAATGAGAAGGGAAAAATAGTTGTTCCAATCAACACATCATTTTCTCTGGATTCATATCTTCCAGATGCGGAAATTGTAAGAACAAAAGTAGGAGATATTTTCATTTCAGAAAAATTGAAAGAGATAAAAGGCCATTTCGGAGGTGAACCATCTGGAACGTATATCTTTCCCTCTTTTTCTTACTGTCCTGATGGGATATATGCTGCTGCAAAAATTATAAAGATGTTAGAAGACATAAATGTCGAAGAGGAATTGAAACAAATTCCCCAATATCATATTGTTAGAAATAATGTTATTTTAACAAAGAAAAAAATAAGGGATAGAATGAAAAAAATTGAGGAAGAACTGAATAAATTTGATTATGAAAAAGTAAATAAGATCGATGGAATTCGTATAGATATGCAGGATTCATGGGCTTTGATTCGCCCTTCAGGAACAGAACCAAAAATTAGAATAACTGTTGAAGCAAAAGAAAAAGTAGAGGTAAACAATTTGTATAATAAAGTTATGGACATTGTAAAGAGGTGTACAAAATGAAATGCATAATTCTGGCAGCAGGAGAAGGAAAAAGGATGCATCCCTTAACATATACCCGTCCAAAAGTTATGTTACCGATTGCCAATAAACCGATTCTAGAATGGAATTTATTAAATGCCATAGAAGCTGGTTTAAAGGAATTTATTTTTGTTGTTGGGTATAAAAGCGAAATGGTGAGAAACTATTTTGGAAATGGAAAAGAATGGAACGTTAATATAGAATATGTGAATCAAGGTAAAGCTTTAGGAACATCACATGCCATAGGAATGGTTGAAAAATTTGTTGATGATTTCGTTGTTTTATGTGGGGATACCATCTTTGGAAAAAAAGATATAAAGAATATTGCAAAAAAAATAAGTATGGGTTTGGTAAAGGTTGAAGACGCCCAGGAATACGGAATTGTTGAATTGGACGGGAAAAAAATTATAAAAATTTATGAAAAAATGGAAAGGCCCTTCTCGAATGTAATAAACGCTGGCATTTACCATTTCAATAAAGAAATTTTTGATTTCGTCAGAAAAACAGGGAAATCATTAAGAGGAGAATATGAAATCACCGACTCAATAAATTTGCTTCTGGAAAAAGATGAAATGGAAGGCATTTTTTTGGATGAATGGATGGATGCAGTGTATCCATGGCATTTATTGGAGGGAAATGAAGAATTACTTAAAAAAATGGATGGCAATGTGGAAGGCATCGTGGAAAAAAATGTTGCTGTAAAGGGGAAGGTTAGCGTTGGAAAAGGAAGTATAATAATGGATGGAAGTTATATAGAAGGGCCGGTTGTTATTGGCAATAATTGTAAAATCGGACCGAATTGTTATATCCGTTCCAATACTACAATAGGAAAAAATTGCCGTATTGGTAACGCATGTGAAGTAAAAAATTCAATTGTAATGGATGGAAGCAATGTCCCCCATCAAAATTATGTTGGTGACTCTGTTATTGGCTCGAATTGCAATTTAGGAGCAGGAACGAAAATAGCAAATTTAAGGATGGATAAGAAAAATATTGAAGTTTATCTAAATGGAAAGAAAATAGACATAAAAAGAAGAAAATTAGGCTCGATTATGGGAGATGATGTCCAGACAGGCATAAACTCTATGGTAAATGCTGGAACAATAATTGGTAACAACGTTTTTATCGGCCCAGGGGCAATGGCAAATGGAGAAATAAGACCAGATGCAAGGATAATGTAAATATATTCCACAATCAATTCGTGCATATCCTTAATCACATTCTAGCGAGAAATCCCCAATCTTTAGGTAGGGAATGAATCGTCCGGAAAATTATAAAACGCCGATAGGCGTTTTCTTCCCCTTGAGGGGAAAGCCACGCAATTTATTGTGGGGAAGGGATGACCTCTACCCAAATCAGTTGTAAAGAATTTTCTATTTGCCTTTGTCTTTTCTTCGTTCCATTTCCACTATCCCTTATCCAATAATCGTTTTTGTATATGTTTTGGAAAAATATAAATATTATAGCTGCTATAGAAATATTATGGAAAATACAACAACTATACAGGTGGAGAGAGAAATAAAAGAGGTGCTCAAAAAAATGGGAAGGAAGGGGGATACATATAACGAAATCATTAAAAGATTGATTGAAAAAGCAGAATATATTGAATTTATGGGAGAGCAGTATGTGGTTTTAGATAATGAAAAAGAATGGACTCCTATAGATGAGTTATAATGAGGGAAATTCTTTTGTCAACTCCTGCGAGAAAGCAGTATAGCAATCTTGAAGGAGAACCGAAAAGCAGGATAAAAACCGCTTTAAAGGATATCGCCGCCGGAAATGAAAAAAGAGATGTTAAAAAATTGAAGGGTTTGAAGGGAAGGAAAGATTTGTACAGGCTAAGAGTGGGTGACTACAGGGTAATATATTATGAAGATGCTGAATGCATTAAAGTCACTCAGATTATTCATAGAAGCAAGGGGTACGATTGGTTATAAATTCATTCCTCTACCAATTCATGTACATCCTGCACTTTGCTCAAATCAGTTGTAAAGAATTGTTTGTTTTTATCTTTTCCTTGCCCCAGTCCCACCATTTTATATCAAGCAACTGCTTCCTTATGTGCTCTGGAAAACGCCATTTTAACTGTTTTAACCAGAAGTGGTTAAATATTCTAACGGGTTTTAGAAAGTAATGCCAATAACAATATCCAAAAAAGATATAAAAATGTTCGAAAAACTTAAGTTATTATCAGAAATATCTCCAATCAAGGGAAGACTAAGATCTTTTGAGAGAGAACATGGATGTGATTTCAAAACTTTTGAAGAAAAAGTAAAAGAAGGAAAAGAAGATTTTGGGAAATGGGATGATTACATTGAATGGAAAGCATACTGGGAAATCTTAAAGGAACTGGAAAATGTTGAAGACTTTAGAATCACTGGAGAAGAGTGAAATTGTTAAGCACTATGAAATCCTGGATTTCAAGCAAGGCAAAAACTTTTATTTCATAAAAATAAAGGCAATATTTGTCGATAAAAGTGAGTTGCATATAAGAGAGTTTATTTCCGAAGAGGAATACCTGTATTCATATCACTGGCAGGATAATAACGGGATAATGAGAATAAGGTGGGATAATTCACTGCACCACAAACATCTAAAAAGCTTTCCACACCATGATATTCCTTCAAAATCGTAATGTGATGAATTTACTGCTAAACTGTAAGCATTTCAATAGAAGGTAGGATAAGTCAATTCCTGCCAAATCAAATATGACGTTACGGAATTTTAGGAACATCCCTGTACAGTAAGGGTTAAATATGCATTATAGTATGAGATTCATTATGGGAAAAATGATTTTATTCGAGAAAGATGCGATTCATGCACTGGTACAAACGAGAGATCTTCTAGAAGAAATACTTGAGACTCTTGATGTCATGGCTGATGAAGAAATGATGAAAAAGATTTCTGTTGCAGAGGAGGATGTAAAAGAAGGAAGAATCAGAGATTTTGATGAGTTTTTAAGTGAACTGGATGAAGTATAAAATCAAAACTACCAAACAATTTGAGAAGGACTTTAGAAAGTCGGAGAAAAGTCTTAGAGAAAATGTTATTAAGAAAATTGATAAGTTGAGAGAAAATCCATACTCGTTCAAAAGATTGCACGGAAGTTTGAAAGGGAAACACAGCCTCAGAGTTGGCGATTATAGGGTTGTGTATGTAATAAATGATAATAAAAAGGAAGTAATACTTTACTGCCTTGGTCATAGAAAAAGAGTTTATGAGAGGATTTAAAAAAGGAATTTTCGATTTATCTGTTGATACCTTGAACATAAAAAAGATGTTTGGATATATCAAAGAGGAGGTGAGGGGGAAACGATCGAAATCAGTTAAAATGAGCTACGGGCATAAAACTATTTAAATCTTGATTTTCTTCTTTTAATCTCATCTGAACTCTCTTTTGACCCATGTCTTGTCAAAATCTTTATCGTTTGAATAAATGGTATCTATATTCATTCTCTTCATAACAGCTAAGGATATGCAATCATTGAAATCTATTTGATATTTTTTGATGTATTTGGATGCTAATAAAAAATCATCTATATTCGGGGGAACTATCTCCAAGTATAAAATTGAGGATATTAATTTTATTTTCTCTTCTATCTCTTTCCTTCTCTTATGTTTTTCCAACCACCAGCATATTTCACCAAGGTTTATTTGAGAGGTTACTGCTTCTTCTTTCTCATCAATTCTCTTCAATATCCTCTTTGACCGTTCTCCAAACTCGGGGTGTCCTTGGATGACATAAAGGAAGATATTCGTATCTACAAATCTTTTTCTATTCTTTCCTTCATCCATTCCCGTCCCTCTTTTTTTGGATTTTCCTCCGGCGTTACTTTTACGCTTCCATACAATTTTTCTATGGGTTTTTCTACCACGTTTTTTGGTTTTATTATTAATTTCCTGCCTTCGATCTCTATTATTACTTTCTCTCCTTCCTCTATTTTTAGTCTCCTTCTCATCTTTTTGGGGATGACAATTCTTCCACCTACCGATATTTTAGTTTCTTCCGTTTCCATCATAAATACATAGCAGTTTTGGTATATAATATTTACCATTATATATTATCCATGAAAATTATGCCAAATTATAACTGGTAGAACAATAACTCAATTTGATATCCCTGGCTCATATACAATATTGCTACAAGAATTCACAAAAGATGATTTCGATTTTTGATGAATACATTGAATGTAAAAAAGATGTTTAGATATGTTAAGGAGGAGATAAGAGGAAAATTGGACATCTCCAGCTGCAAACGTTCTTCCTATGATTTTTAGATGTTTAACTGGGCAAGAATCTTCCTAGTTCCAGAACCGAACTTTTTGGAATAGTTGCATAGTCTTTCCATATCAAATTCGTCTACAGCCATATCGTTAACTAAGGAATTCACTTCCTCTACATCCAAATCCCCATTTTTCACGCATCGTATGTAAATGAGATCGAGCAATGCTTTTTCAGGTTCAGCTACCAATACTGTTCCTTCTCTCCAGTACCCCCAAAATAGGTAATGGCTGATCTGGTGATATTCATATGTTGCTCTATCTTTTCTGTAGATATATGGTAGTTTGGTGGTCACAAGCGTAAGCGTATATACTCTTTGACTGAGTATTCCCTGTTTTGAAAGAGCGTATTCCATAGAAAGGTATGAGGGATAGCGGATAATCATAGCTATCTCTTCAGAAGAAGGAAGCATGAACGGATTTTCATACCATGCATGAGCCGCACGAGCGATAACATCTGCTTTGACAAGACGTGCTAGCTGCACCGAGAGTGAAGATTTATCTTCTCCTGTCAATTGGATGAGATCAGATAGTGAAAATAACTTCTTTTCTCTATGCTGTTTGAAAAAGTTCAGCCATTCATCAACCTTCACTTTTCTCACCCTAAACATTCTCCACGCTTTCTACTTCCTTCGCAACCTTGGTCACTATCTCATTAAATACCTCGCTATATTGATCAAGAACTGGCTTAGGGAGAAATCTTTTCATTTCATGTGAAAGAATAAGAATACCTTCTTCTCTGATCCTTTTACTTGCCAAGAGAAGTCTTTCTTTCAATCTCGCAAATGTGCTTCCGTAATCTTCTGCCTTTTGGATAACAAGATCCCAAGGAATTGAGACCTGCTTTTCAATAGCGAGGAAGTAAATATCCCAGATGTCTCTGCCTTTAAGATAAGGTCTGCAACCTAAGGCAGTTATCTTGTCTGCTAGGATCTCTGAGATATCCTCTACTCTTACTACAGGATTAAAAGGTGGATAATCTAGAATTTTTGGTTGATTGCGATAAGATGAAACGTATGCCAGCTCGATGTGGATACGAAGGTTTTGTTCCGGTATATCTGAAATGGTTCTAAGGATAAAACGTTGCATATTCTGATCCTTTTTTTGAATGCGGATTCTGATTTCTTTTAGGAAAGGAAATACATCTTTAACGAATGTTTGAATCTTAGAGAGATTTTTGGTAAGATCAAAGATTTTTTTCTGTCTAAGAACGAAATCTAAATCTTCTGAAAAGCGGGGGTTCCCATAGAATAATCTTAGTAAGGTTCCACCTTGAAATACCAGATTGTTGAATGCCTCTTCGCGGCTCAAAGATGTAAGGATTGCTTTCTGCACTTCTTCCTGGAATACTTGGTGTATGCTCTCTCCTCTCCTTTTTCCGCTATTGACAATCTCTTCCCACATCATGGTTTCCACATCGCAAATTTAACATTTTTGTTAATTTTTTCAAGTATGTAATATCCAAACGGTATATAAAATTAATTATTGCTTAGAAGGCTTAATTTCTCATAAATACTTCCAATAAAAAAGATGTTTAGATATATCAAGGAAGAGATAAGAGGAAATAATCAAAGGCATTTTTATTTGTTGAAAATATCAATGATTTTCTTTCCAGCACCACCATCGCCAGAGCCAAATGAGATTTTGATTTTGACATAATGGGATTTTAGGAAAGTCATAATATTTAACAAGCATCAACAAAGCACAAGAGTGAAAGATAAGACTAAATATCGCGATTTTATTCTGGTTGCACAAGGTGATACTATGGCAAAAAAAGATTTGATAACTGGAATTACAGGACAGATGGGGTTACCTTGCCAATTTTTTGCTAAATAAAGGCTATGGAAGTAAAATAGAAAAGAGTAAAGTATATAAATAGTGAGTTTATTAATTGTATTTATGGTAACAAAATATGTTACTTTGGATGAAAAAAGAAAAGGATTATCGAAAAAGGAAAGTTATCTTTTGTCCTATTTGGCAGAAAATAGAAAAAGCATATTCGTACTGGGGGATGTTGTAGAAGTTTTAGATTGTAGTTATGAAAATGCGAAGGTTATCGTTGAAAGGCTTGCAAAGAAAAAATGGATTGTGAGGATAATAAAAGGAAAATATTTAATAGTACCTTTGATTGCAGGGATTAAAGGAGAATATACAGAGCACGAGTTCATTATTGCTTCCTTATTCGAGCCTTGTTACATTGCTTATTGGACTGCTTTAAACTATTATGGATTTACAGAACAGGTGCCGAACAAAATCTTTGTTGCTATAAGAAAAAGAACGAATGACAGAGAAATACTCGGAACAAAATTCAAATTTGTTTATATTTCAGAAAAAAAATTCTTTGGTTTTAATGACATTTCGATCTCAAATGTTAGTGTTAGGATTTCAGATAAAGAAAAAACAATAGTTGATTGTCTCGATAAGCCAAAATACTGTGGTGGTATAGAAGAAATCACAAAAGCCATCTTTTTTGCAAAAGAGGAAATTGATTTTGGAAAATTAACGAACTATGCCATAAAAATAGGCAATAATGCAGTAATAAAAAGATTGGGATTTATTCTTGATTTTCTGGGGGTAAACTCAAAGAATTTGAAGAACAAAATTTCAGATAGTTATTCGATTTTAGACCCTACAAAAGTAAAAACAGGAAAATACGATTCAAAATGGAAGGTATTGGTAAATGTAAGTGAAGAAGAATTAAAGTGGTAAAATGTTAACAGAGGAAGAGATAAGGCGGATAGCAAGAAGAAAAAATTTGAATGTTGGGCTAACAGAAAAAGACTACGTTATTGAATGGCTACTAAAAGGAATATATGAATCAAATATCAAAGATGGTTTGATATTCAAAGGTGGAACTGCAATCAAAAAAGTCTATTTTCCAGAGACCTGGAGATTTTCTCATGATTTAGATTTTACTGCTTTATGTTTGGACAGCAAGAATATAGAGAATCAATTAGAAGAGGTTTTTGATGATATCGAGGAGAAATCCTTAATAAAACTTAAATTTAAATCGTTTCATGCAACGTCTGGTAGCATAATTGCAAATGTACAGTTCCTGGGTCCATTAAATGCTAAGAATAGAATAAGACTGGATATAACTCTTGATGAGAAGGTTATTACAGAACCTGTCTTGAAGGTAGTGGACTCGCGATATCCAGATATTGGAAGATACAATATCGGAGTTTACTCTCTTGAAGAAATTTTAGTTGAGAAAACAAGGAGCATATTACAGAGAGGTAAGAGTAGAGATTACTATGATGTATGGATGCTATTAAAAGTAAAAAAATTTGATTTGAAAGAGATCAGAAAATTATTGATAGAAAAATGCC
>JAYEJS010000010.1 GCA_034660695.1 Candidatus Thermoplasmatota archaeon
TAAATTTAACTAATTTACATGTATTGCAGCAATTAATTTGATGTATTTACTACAATGGAGAATCGTGCTTCCAGGAGTAAAAAGGCGAAAATAAGCGCAAAAATGGACCAACTTTTAAAGTTGAGTTGGAGGAATCCAGTGTGTACCTGCAACAGCAACAGCATCATCACGGGATAGCTGTCATTGATGATTCACAGCAACGGCTAACCGTGTTTACCGCCGAGTGAGATGCGGCATGACCGAGCCCCTTGTGGGCGAGGGCTTGCCGAGGAACGAAGGCGGAATGGGGTTATAGGGGCTACGCCCCTATTTCAC
Source organism: Candidatus Thermoplasmatota archaeon (assembly GCA_034660695.1). Lineage (NCBI taxonomy): Archaea > Methanobacteriati > Thermoplasmatota > Thermoplasmatota archaeon. The sequence continues at coordinate 316 of JAYEJS010000010.1, forward strand.
TCATCACTCCTCAATTCGGTGCAAATCACACATTGAAGTATTTTTTATAATCCCATGTAGATAACTGGGAGAGAAACTCATTCCACTCCTCTTCCTTGATATCAATAAATGCCTGTGAGGCATGTTTTCCCAGTGCCCTCTGAATTACTTCATCACTTTTCAATTCCTCGATAGCCTCATGGAGGGTTATCGGAAGCCTTCTTATATTGTAATTTTTCATTTCTTTTTTATCCATTCTATAAATATTTTTTTCAACAGGATTTCCTGGATCAATTTTTTTCTTTATGCCATCCATGCCAGCATGGATAAGCACGGAGAATGTAAGATAAGGATTCGCCGAAGGGTCTGGATGGCGCGCCTCAATATCTATTGAATTATTTTTTCCTGCTTTATTGGGTATCCTTACAAGAGCACTTCTATTGTATACTGCCCATGCTACGTTTATTGGTGCCTCAAAATTGGGGATAAGCCTCTTGTATGAATTTGTTGTCGGATTTGTTATGGCTGTCATGCCCCTTGCATGTTCAAGTATGCCCCCTATGAAATATCGTGCCGTCTGGGATAACATGTATTTGTCATTTCCATCAAAGAAAACGGATTTTTTATTTTTGAATAATTCCATATGAACATGCATTCCGTTGCCAGCATCCGTGGAAACGGGCTTGGGCATAAACGTGACGAGCAGGTTTTTCATTGAGCCCATTATTTTTGCAAGGTATTTGAAAAATACAGATGCGTCTCCTGCCTTCACCGCATCTGGCAGTGATTTTATCTCTATTTCCTGCTGCCATGCGCCCCCCTCGTGATGGTGATATTTTACGTCTGTACCGGATGATATCAACGCCTCCGAGAGCATATTACGAAATGATTCTGCAGAATCGATTGGGGGAGATGCAAAGTAACCCTCCTTTTCTTTTATGCCCAGCACAGGATGTTTCCCCTTTGGAATCGGCTCTTCTCCCTGTACGAGTGTGGCCAATTCACTCTCACCACCCTCAGATAAATTCGATTTCTTGAATGCATAAAATTCCAGTTCCGGTGATAGCCATATTTTCTCATACCCCATTTTTTTAACGAGCTGCATCGCCCTCCTTGCGATATGCCTTGGGTCTCCAGGAAAATACTCGTATGTATCCACATCCAAAATATCCATTACAATCCGGGCCCTATCTCCTTCATACAGCCAGGGAAGGGCGACCATTGTCTCAGCATCGGGAAGTGCGATCATGTCGGAGCGCTCTACAGTGACAAACCCTTTAACAGATGAGCCGTCAAAACCTATGCCTTCTTTCCATATTGCGTCTTCCAAATATGTTTTTGCGGGCATGGAGAAAACTCTGAGATTGCCGATAATATCAACAAAATGACTCTGAACCCACTTGATTTTTCCTTTTTCCAAAATTTTTTTTGTTTCCTCAACACCTTTCTGGTACATTGCTTCTCATTATGGAACGGGGGAATATAAATTTTTATAGTCTTGGCAGATTGTGCTCTATTTCAAACGGGCTGATTCTTGTGTCATACTTATGTCCCACTTCCTGCCTGTAATTTCTTATTTCTATCTCCTTATTTGCAATAAATTTTTCGAAAAGATTTGTGCCAAGAGTTTCTCTTACAATCTCGCTATTTTTTGTAATCTCCAACGCTTCTTCAATATTTTTCGGCAAAAGTTTTATTTTCCTCCCTTCTCTCTCATCATCTGCCATTATATAAATATCGCTCTCGCAAGGCGGCGGCAGTTCATATTGCTTTTCAATACCTTTGAGGCCTGCCGCAAGCATAACGGAGAATGCAAGATAAGGGTTGCACCCGGGATCTGGGCTTCTCAGCTCTATTCTCATGGCACTTTCTCTCTCGGGCTTATATTTCGGAATTCTTATCAACGTAGATCTATTTTTTTGGCCCCACACGACGTATATAGGAGCTTCATATCCCGGTGCCAGGCGTTTAAATGAATTTACCCATTGGTTTAGGACAGAAGTAATTTCGTTGATATGCACCATCAGCCCACCGATATAATCTTTTGCAGTATCAGAAAGATGGTAAGTATCGTCTTCACCAAAGAAAACATTTCTTTCGTTGTTCCATAAAGATTGGTGGACATGCATTCCACTGCCATTTTCTCCATCCAGCGGCTTAGGCATAAATGTTGCATATATGCCATCTCTTCTTGCAAATTCTTTAACGATATAGCGAAAAAGCATCATAGCATCTGCCATTTCGAGGGCCTCTCCATATCTCAAATCTATTTCGTGCTGGGAGGGTGCTACCTCATGATGCCCGTACTCTGGAACAATCCCCGTTTTCAATAACCCGAGAGCCGTCTTCTTCCTTAGATATTCACAGGGATCCCCGATGCCCATACTGAAATAATCGCCTTTATCAAGTGGCGTTGGATTATAGCAATCTTCAAAATAAAAAAATTCCATTTCAGGCCCTACTTTAAAAGATGAAAATCCATACTTATTCAATTTTTCTATCATTCTTTTTAAAACATGCCGTGTGTCCCCTGGGTTGTGGGTGCCGTCGGTATTTAGTCAAAATGGAGTGAGAACCCTCTGGGCTTCAGCCCAGAGATGAATCACTCCACAATACTTTTTACTACGTTCCAGTTGGATACATAGTCCCAAG
>JAYEJS010000011.1 GCA_034660695.1 Candidatus Thermoplasmatota archaeon
GAAAGGGGGCAAAATAAAAATGTTTGAACATATTTGGTATGTAGTATTTTTGTCCCTTCGTTCGCACTATCGTCTAATAGCGAATAAAAGGCTTCGCTACGCTTCGCCCAAATTGCCTTTGGCAACTTCTTTTATCCGCAAACCGTTAGAAAAATGCAGAAATAAGTGCACATTTAATTTAGTGCTTTATCTAAACCTAATCGTCTCCAGGTTTTTAAGGGCCAACGTCTTTATCTTGTACTTTTTGTATATGCTCGATGCGAAGTCAAGACATTTTGACTCCTCGCCGTGATTGACAATTATTCTCCTTGGCTTGGGATTTATGTTTTTCACGTAGTTCATCAGTTGCATCCTATCAGAATGGCCCGAAAAACCCTCGCATGTTTCGACATTCATCCTCAAATCAATTGTTTTATTTGGCAGATTAATCTCCTTCCACCCTCTCTGTATTTTATTACCCAGTGTTCCTTCCGCCTGGTAGCCGACAAATACCAGAGAGCTTACCTCGTCATCGCCCCACCGCTTGAGATATTCTATGACCGGACCGCCGTTCATCATGCCACTGGTCGCGAGGACTACCGCAGGCTCCGAGCTGTCCAGTATTTCCTCTCTCTTTTCAAAACTGTCTACTCTTTCAAACATTTCGGCCATCAGCGGGTTTTTTCCGTCCTGGAAAATCATTTTTCTTAACTTGTTATTCAGGTATTCGGGATACACTGTATGGATAGCTGTGGCCTCCCATATCATGCCGTCCAGATAAACAGGAACTTGCGGAATTTCCCTTTCACGCATAAGCTGCTCAAGAACTATCATCACTTCCTGAGAACGGCCTATTGCAAACACGGGAATAAGAACTTTTCCGCCCCTTTCCAGCGTTGCCTGTACGATGTCTCCTATCTCTTCAATAGCCTTTTTTCTGTTCGGCTGAACATCCTTGCTACCGCCATATGTGGATTCAATAACTAATGCTTCGAGACGGGGAAAGTGCGTAGCCGCCGGACTGAAAAGCAGCGTCTGTTCATATTTTATGTCGCCGGTGAAAGCGATATTGTAAAGCCCGTCGCCCACATGAAAATGGCATATTGATGAGCCGAGAATGTGCCCGGCATGGTGCATCGTAAGCCTTATATCAGGGGCTATATCCGTTGTGTCTCCATAATTGAGGGGGATGGAATGTTTTATCTCCTCTCTTATATGTTCGGATAAATAGGGAGGTTTCCTTGCATTTTCTGCGGACACCTTCAGATAATCCATCTGCATGAGAACCATCACATCTCTCGTGGGGTACGTGCAGTAAACAGGCCCGTCGTACCCGTACTTGTACAGCAGCGGAACAAGTCCCGAGTGGTCGAGATGAGCGTGAGTGACTACAACCCCGTCAATTGATTCAAGGGGCAATACTTCCGGTAAATGAATGTATGGCGAGCCGTTGCCCGATGAGGAAACATCCACACCGCAATCGATCAATACCTTGCTGTCCTGTGTTGAGAGCAGCGTACATGAGCGACCAACTTCCCTATAACCCCCAAGAGAAGTCATTCTTACCCATTTTTCTCCATCAGAAACGCCCCGGTGCAGTCTCCTGCCGAGACGACGCAGAAAATCCTTTCTATCTTCTGCAGTGCTGCGGATATATCCCCTTATCTCCTGAACCGTTTTGGACGGTACCGGCGGTGCCCGTATCACTTTGGGAGCCCACCCTATTTCTTTCTTTATGTCATTCAAAATGGAACCATACTTTCCTATCGCAACTCCGGGTTTTTCAGCCTCTATGGTGACTTCCCCTATATCTGGTTCAAAATATGTATTTGTGATATTTGCTTCCTCCGGCAACAGTTGCCTTATCCTTTCCTCAGCAATATCTATATCCTCAAGAACGGAAGGATCCGGTCTTACGACTATCCTCTTCTGCAGTTTTTTGGCAAGCTCCCTCACCATCTCGCTGTTATCCGCAAATTTATCGGGATCCTTTGTATAAATAACGAGCTGCGCACCTTCGAAGTCTATATCTGTAACTCTTATGGATGCGAGCAAAATTGCTTTAATTTCTTTTTTTACTTCCTGCAAAAGGTCTTCAACTGCCATGAATATGATCTCTTATATCAACTTATTTCCAGGTTCTTTCTCCTTTTTTCAATTTCTTCCTGTGGTATCTCTCTATATCCTTTTGATGTTATTACAGCCACGTCCATCCCGTTGCCAGATGCGGAATCACGCCTCATAGCCGCGGAAAGTGCCCTTATAGAAAGATCTACTCCCTCGTCCACGGTCATGCCGTCCCTATAATGGTCCTCAAGAACACCAAAAACATAGGGCGAACCGGAACCCGAGGTAGTATACCTATCCTCTATCGAACCGCCGGCAGCATCAATAGAAAATATGTGGGAACCTGTAAGGTCAACACCCCCTATGATTAGTTGTACATAGAATGGAGCAAATTTTCTCTGATTCAGTATATTTGCCATAAGGGTAGCTGCACCCTTGATGGGAAGTTTATCCTCCCTCTGCAATTTGTAAATTTCTGATTCAACCTTAAGATACCTAGCCAGCATCTGAGCATCTCCCACAAGGCCGGCGGTCGTCAATGCAAGGTGATCGTCTATCTTGAATAGTTTCTTTGCCACTTTATGAGCGATCATTGTTCCCACCGTTGCCCTATGCTCCGAAGCAATGACTACGCCATCCTTGCAAACCAGCCCTATTGTTGTTGTTCCTTTCTTATTTTCCATAATACCACGTTCCAAAACAGTAAAAGCTAATATGTCAACCTGGTATATAAAATTTTGTACATGAAAGACGGTAGTCCCCTAATCCTTTGTTGATTCATATTTTGTTTATTTTTAGCCATAATATCTCTTTCCAGCCCATCCTATGATCTATCAACCCTGCAACCATGGCAGGAGTTTTTCTCCTGCCATTCTCTTT
>JAYEJS010000012.1 GCA_034660695.1 Candidatus Thermoplasmatota archaeon
AGAACAGGTGAATGGTCTCTTTCCCAGAATATTTTGGATCGTCTGGAAGATCAAAGGTAACGAACTTTTCGATAAGGTTGCAGTAATTTCCCTTTATGGCTTTGCGAATTTTTTGTCCAAATTCATAAAGTGTCATCTCATCCCACTCCAAGAGATAAGACATTGCTCTTTATAAAAAATGTCGAAATTTTTCAGGAAAAATTCCTATTCGTAGAGACTACAAATGGGGTTACAAAATCAAAACAAAATTTAAAATACGATTCTATACCGCCAGTTATCCAAAAATTTTAGTTTTTTAAAATTTGATTCAAAGTTGTAATTTTTCTGTATCTCTATCACTTGCATTATTTATAGTATCTAAGATTCTCACTCCTCTCTGTCTTCGTTCCTGAATACTTCATATGCCTCATCTGGCGTGGCTTTTTCATGCACTATTGCACGGACCGCCTTAATCATCGCAACCGGGCTTGAAGACTGGAAAATGTTCCTGCCCATGTCAACTCCTATGGCCCCTGCCTGCAAAGCATCGTATGCCATTTGAATTGCATCTCTCTCGGGCTGTTTCTTTCCGCCTGCTATGACGATTGGCACGGGGCATGTTTCAACCACCCTTTCAAAGTTTTCACAGTAGTATGTTTTCACGATATGCGCTCCAAGCTCGGCTGCCATCCGTGAAGCAAGGCTAAGATATCGTGCATCTTTCTTCATCTCTTTTCCTACGGCGGTGACTGCAACAACCGGAATTCCGTACCTTTCCGCCTCATCTATAACCTGTGTGAACCCGAGGAGGGTATCTCTTTCAAAGTCTGCACCTACCATTATGGAAAATGCCACGCCCGCAACATTAAGGCGGATTGCGTCATCCATGGATACGACAATGCCTTCATGCAGCAATTCTTTTCCTATTATGCTTGTCCCGCCAGAAACACGCAAAACTATTGGTATGTCCGTATTCGGGTCAATATAATTCCTCAATGCTCCACGGGTAAGCATCAGAGTATCTGCATACGGCAATAGCGGGTTAACCATTTTATCAAGCTGTTCAAGTCCTGTCGTAGGCCCCATAAAATAGCCGTGGTCAACTGCAAGCATTACTGTATGTCCATCTTTTGGCTTAATTATTCTTGCCAACCTGTTTTTCATTCCCCAGTCCATGGTCATCATCCCTCCAAATATAGGCGGTGTATAAATTCTTTTGGACACGGCTTCATTCCTGTTGGTATCCTCCTACTTTAAGGCTCGGGTCGCCTAACAGAATGAATTGCTCTATCGTCATGACGTAGAATCTGTCATTGGCTTTGTCATCTATTATATCATTCAGATAATCATTCTGGGCCTTTACCAACATCTCGGAAACATGTATTCCGGTCTCATATGCCATAAAGAAGTGAAGGTTCATGTATCCTGCCTGCCCGTGTGGCCCATTTTCATCGACGGTTGTTGTGGCTGTTTCTGTTGCCCCAACAGTTGCAATGGCCCCTCCGTCAGGCTTCTTCACCATGCACCATGCAAGGCAGGGTATGTCCGAATTCCCGAGCATGTGATAGTCAAGCTTTGCTGTGAGGCATGCGTCGAAGAAAGCTATGGGCAGTTTGTCGCTGTTTTTAAGGGCAAGTAAGTATGGGGTATAATAAGCAATCATCCAGAGGCTATTTTTAGGATAAGTTCCGAATCCATATTCAAAGCCATGACCTGAATAAGAAATGAAGCCTGAACCTTCTGTCATGGCATTGTTTATTTTGTTCGGAAGGAAATTGTGCAGAGATGTCTGTATCTTAACATGGTTAAAATCGGGTGTTGCCTGCTCGACATATTCATTCACTATCTCACCTTCTGCTATGTCGTTCCGCCAAGGGAATGTGTCTCCTCCCATGAGTATCAATTTGTTGAACCATTCTTTGCCGTATGCCGTCTCCTCGTAGTGAATCGTCTTGTTGACAACTGTTGAGGTCTCTTCTTTGTCATAGCATGCCCACCTGCCGACATAAACATCTGAATACAGATCAACAAAATCATTTTCTGTTCCATCGTCGGAGGAGGTTTCACCGAATCTGTCATTCCCGTTCGAATCCCAGCTGCAGAAACTCATGTTAGCATCGTATATGTCTGCATAATACTGGTCAGAATACATCTGTTCTCCTCCCCAGAAACTCCATACCTTTCTGCATGGCATTTTTTCTATATCTCCAACAAGCATTACATATTTTATTCCCCACTGTTCTATTGAATCCTTGATAAAGTATTTTATCTTCTCTGCATCATCCCTGCCCTGAACGGTGAAATAATTGCCGTTATATATTTCATCAAGGGAAACAAGTATCGTTTTCATGTCGTAGCTTTCCTTGTGTTCCATCAAGGGCTGTAATTCATCGGAGAATTCGGACGGTGCTACAATAAGCAGATCGTACACGTCCTTGGTAGGCATCGGTTCTTCCGGGGGAACGTAGTTGATTTCAATACTCATTTCATTTACATACTCCAGTTCATTTGTTGATGGAATATAGCGTGCTGGAAAAGCATGTATTGAAAGAAATATAACATGTTCTCCGTTTTCAATTCCGGCTCCCGTATGCCATTCAACCCAGTTTGATGGGTATAGTTCACTGCTCTCGTATATTTTTCCTTCTTTTGCCTCCGTCGGTACAGCCCCATTCAGCGGTACAGGCTCTGGTGCAGGAGCTATTTTTTTATCCAGGTGCATTGTCTGTATATTGCCCAATTCAACATCTATGCTTTCAATTTTCGTTCCGAACGAAAATGTAAGTACTTTTCGGTAAGTCGGCAAATAGGGCGTTCCACCATCTGCAATACCATATTCTGCCCCATTGACTTTTATGCTCGTATAATTCCCGTTGTCATCAGAGGTGGGATTCGAAAAATATAATGGGATATTTATGCTCTCTGGGTTGATGCAATTAACAGACCTGCTTCCTGTGCCTTCTTTCCTGCTGTCGATATTTACCTCTCCCGTTCCAATGGCGCTGAGCAACAGTATAAACATCACTCCAATCCCAACAAATTTTGCTTTTTTCATATTTTCATCCTATACCCCTGCAAATTTAAAAATCCATTCCATATATGGCTCATCAGATGATGCCCAAACAGAGCCGGCATTAATCTCATTCAATCTATCGTTGTCAAAATCTCCGATGACAGTTACAGCAAGACAGCCAAATGTTTCTGTAATTGTACTTTCTTCCTCATATCCTGTACCATTCCATTGCAAAATGTGGATAAAATTTGTGCCGACACAAACTTCTGGAACGCCATCATAATCCACATCCCCGATGTCAATGGCCTCAATCGTTGCGTCTTCGCCAGCCCATGTATGGTTGTACTTTATCCCATAGCCGCTTCCATTCCATTCCCATATCTCTAAATCCGGCGAGCCGAATGTCACATGTATGTCAGGAATACCGTTTCCGTTGCTGTCCTTGGCAACACATCCGAATACCTGCGTATGCCGGTCGTAGGTCTTCAATGTGGTTGGAACAAATTTTTCTCCATCCCAGTTTAACACGACAAGCGAATTTCCGGGTCCAATAATCAACTCATTTTCTCCGTCATTGTCAACGTCCGCTATCCATGGAAAGTAAATATCACTGAGAGAATATCCGGATGCGCTCCACTCACTTTTTTTGATAAATTCTTTTTCGTCCCAGCTTAAAACAAGAACTTCCGGTGTATTAAGAGTGTTATAACCGCCGGTTACAACCACCTCATTCCTGCCATCATTATCGCAATCGCCGACTATGCAGTCAAGAGTTGTTTCCCAGCCCCGATTTTTCGTTACTACATACATGCCTATTTTTTCATATCTTGAACCATCCCATTTGAATGCTGAAAAATGGCGTCCCCATGCCACCCCTATCTCATTCATTCCGTCGTTGTCAATGTCAGCAATGCTGAAGCCAGTAGCTGAACCAAACCCAAGTATTGAGTATCCTATGCCAAATACCGGATCAATAATTTTTTGCTGTTCATAATATGTCTGCTTACTCTCATCCCATTTCATTACACGCATGAAAGGATCTCTACCCCCTATGAGCAACTCATTTTTACCGTCATTGTCCGCGTCGCCCACGGGCTGCGGGCCTTCATATCGGGCTGACCACCACCAGAGTTTGCCGTAATTATGGCTCCATTGAATCTCGTAATCCGGGGAACGCTTATCTCCAACTTGTTTGTGAGCATCTCTGATAGCATCGTTTTTTTCATCCATACTCCTATTGCTTAATGTTATCATTGTAAAACCATTTAACAAAACACATGCTATCAACAGCCCTACCAATATCTTCTTTTTCATAATAATCGAATGGAATACAACGTTTGGGCTAATAAAAAATTTATGGTTGTAGAATAATGGAAATTATAGGACAAACAAAAAATATTTGTGTTCAACATGTTTAGTTGCCATCAGAAATATTTATATAGAACATTAAATATATCAATAAAACAGCAACACCTTAATATAAGTTGCCATCTTAATAAGTAATATTGCAATAGAGGTATGAAAATGAAAGAAGTGGTATTGAAAGTTTCGGAAGCTCTTTCGCAGGATGTCGGGTCGGGCAGGGCCAGGCTTGACGGAAAAACAAGAATAGAGCTTGGCATAACCCCAGGAGACATAATAGAGATAGAAGGCGGCAACAAGACAGCGGCAGTTGTCTGGAGAGCCCGCCCGATAGATGAAGGAAAGGGGATAATAAAGATAGATAATCTTACCAGAAAAAATGCCAGAGTTGGAATGGGAGACAAGGTAATTGTAAGGAAAATAGTGCCCAAGATAGCAAAAAAAGTTGTAATGGCCCCGGCAATTTCCCAAGGGCAAAGGATTCAATTTGGGCAGGGTATAGAACATCTTGTTAAGCGAGGACTACTAAAAAGACCGGTAAATGCAGGAGACACGATTGTCATACCAGGCATAGCATTATTCGGAAATTCTCTTCCATTTGGCGTGATTAAAACCGAGCCTAAGGAAATTGTTACCATAGGCGAGGAAACCGAGGTCGTGGTTAAGGAAGAGCCGATAAAGGAAGAAATGCTCCAAGCCCCCCAGGTGAGTTATGAGGATATCGGCGGGCTGGGCGAAGAAATAATGAAGATACGGGAAATGATAGAATTGCCCCTCAAGCATCCCGAATTATTTAAGCGTCTCGGCATTGACCCGCCAAAAGGAGTTCTGCTTCACGGCCCTCCCGGCACAGGAAAAACACTTATTGCCAAGGCGGTTGCAAGTGAATCCGGGGCAAACTTCTTCACGATAAATGGCCCTGAAATAATGAGCAAGTTTTACGGGCAGAGTGAAGAGAATCTCAGGAAAACGTTTGAAGAAGCAGAAAAAAATGCACCCTCGATAATTTTTATTGATGAAATTGACGCCATAGCTTCAAAAAGAGAGGAAGTCCACGGAGAGGTGGAACGCCGTGTTGTATCTCAAATGCTTACGCTAATGGACGGGCTCAAAGGAAGGGGGAAGATAATAGTGATAGGTGCGACAAACAGGGTGGACTCGATAGACCCAGCACTACGCCGTCCGGGAAGGTTTGATAGGGAAATCGTTATCGGTGTTCCTGACAGGGAGGGGAGAAAAGAAATTCTCGAAATTCATACAAGGGGGATGCCAAAGTCAAAGGACGTTGATATTGATTATTTGGCTGACGTAACATACGGATTTGTTGGAGCTGACTTGGCTTCGCTTGCCAGAGAGGCTGCTATGGGTGCCCTTCGCAGATACCTGCCAGAGATAGACCTCGATAAGCCCATACCAACCGAAATTCTTAAAAAAATGGAAGTGGTGATGGATGATTTTAAAGATGCGCACCGCTCCATCGAACCGTCTGCATTGAGAGAAGTTCTCATCGAGATACCAAAGGTTAAATGGGATGATGTGGGTGGTCTTGAGGGTGTAAAAAAGCGTTTGAAGGAAGCGGTAGAATGGCCTCTGACGAATCCTGAGATGTTCAAGAAAATAGGAATAAAGCCCCCAAGGGGTATACTTCTCTATGGCCCTCCTGGCACGGGAAAAACTTTACTCGCCAAGGCCGTTGCGAATGAATCAAATGCAAATTTCCTCTCAATAAAAGGGCCAGAAGTATTTTCGAAGTGGGTTGGCGAGAGTGAGAAGGCTGTAAGGGAATTGTTCAAAAAGGCAAAGCAGTCCGCACCTTCGATAATATTCCTCGATGAAATTGACGCTCTAGCGCCGAAGAGGGGAATGTACGAGGGAACAAGAGTTACAGATACGGTTGTTAATCAGCTGCTCACGTCCATGGATGGAATGGAGAGCATGGATGACATTGTAATCATAGGTGCGACAAACAGACCTGATATCATCGATCCATCGTTCCTCCGTCCTGGAAGGTTTGATGAGCTCATCTTTACAGGGCAGCCTGATAAGAAAGCAAGGGAAGAGATATACAAAATCCATACAAAAGAAATGCCTCTCTCGGATGATGTCAGCATATCAGAACTTGCTGAGATGAGTGAGGGATTTGCAGGTGCAGACATAGAGGCTTTGTGCAGAGAGGCTGGAATGATTGCACTGCGCGAGAACAGAGAGGCGGATGAAGTTAGAATGGAGCATTTCATTAAGGCGTTTGAAACCGTTCATCCCTCCATAGATGAGGAAATGATAGAATACTACAGGGAAATTTCGAACAAACTGGGACGGGTTGTTACAAAGAGGGAGATCGCAAAAGGCATAGAAGTAATGTAATTTGGTAACTCTCCCTTTTTGATTCTTATTTCTACCGCCATTAATTACGGGTAGGAATACGATTTCGGAATCCGCAGATTTTTAGGCCGGGTCGGAACGATAATTATTTAAAACAGTAAGACATTTATAATTTGGAGGCAAACATGAAAGAAAAAAAAGCAATAGCAATATTGGCGGTATTTGTTGCAGCATCACTGGTTATACCACCTGTTTTGGCTGCAACTACAGAAAGTACAACAACCCCCATTTCTGAGAACGAATTCAAACATTTTGAAGTGCCGGTTGTTGGATACAGCGGTTCTGGAGATATACTGGTGGCAGGAAGTGACGATGATGAATTTGAGCCAGTAATTGAAACGGATGCAAATGGCAATTTGCTGGTAGCGTATACTGTACAGCAGGGTGTTTTTGAATCGGATGTGCTTTTGGCAAAGTCTACGGATGGCGGCAGCAGTTGGAGTATTGCATCTCCTCCTTGGGGTGACCTCGAGGGGCTGCAGCATAGCCCGGCCATGATTTATTACCCGGGCGGAGGTGCAATAGTTGGGACATTTGCTGACGCTAGCGGTGGATGGCAGATGTTTTTCAAGGTACCAGATGTATCTGACGAGACAACATACGATTACAATGGATGGGGCGGATTTGAGGAGATAATTGCTTCAGCTGTTTCATACACCACATTTGAGGACGGACTGAAGATTATCGTAACACCACTAGCCGGGACCAGTAGTGGCTTTGAGGGAACATGCATGTGGGCATATGCTGATTTTGAAGAAATGAGCGGTTACGGTGGATCTTATTACTATGATGCACAATCAAGAACCGGAGCATATACTGATGCATCCAATATGAAAGGTTTTGCGTTCGCTAGCAACCATTATGGTTTTGTCTGCGATGCATTCAGAGAGGAAACGGGAGTCGTTCAACCTTTAATAAAATGGACTGTCTATGAGGAAGAGCCCGACCTTGAATATACAGACCATCAGTTCTGGCTCGAGAATGGTATAACGGCAACAGACCCGGATGCTGTCGGAACCGGCAACAATATCTATGTTACCTATACAGCATATAATCCTGCCTTCGGCGACTACGATATAAAATGCAAATACTCTCACGATGGCGGGGCGAGCTGGGACGAGAGCATGGCAGCATCAGCACAATTGGTCGATGAGACAAATTCAGCCATCTATGCCTCAGGCAACACGGTTTTCATTACCTATGTAAAGCAGGGAAATCTTTATCTCGTGAAATCCGAAGATGGCGGAGCGACTTGGGGAGAGCCAGATCAGGTGAATGGAGAACCTGGAACAGTTGTAGCTGAACCGGGAGCAACCAGTATATCAAGAGGAGGAATCGTCTGGGTTGACACCAGAAATGGAAATAAGGACATCTACTATGCACCATTGCCCTGTGCTATAATCAATGTCAAGGATATATCTGGAGGAATGGGAATTTCGGCGACAATTACCAATACAGGAACAGAAGATGCAAGCAACGTGGACTGGTCAATTGAATTGACAGGACTGATATTCATTGGCAAGGAAACAACAGGAACAATTGACAGCTTGCCGGCAGGTGGAGAAGAAGCAATCAAAAGCGGCTTGGTTTTCGGCATCGGACCGACAACAATAACAATAACAGCAGGCGGAGCATCAAAGACAGCCAAAGGTTTTGTACTTGGACCGCTGGTACTGGGAGTGAAGTAAACTCTCTCCTTTTCCCTTTTTTAATTTTTTAGTTTCCCGTAAATTGTTGCATAAAAATGGGCCCAGAGAGATTCGAACTCTCGACCTCCCGGTTTCTGCCTTGTAGCCTATGTTCAATACTTGTAAGCTGTGGATATCAGCCGGGCGCTCCAACCTGGCTAAGCTATGGGCCCTTGAAATTGAATGTATTTTGAGTATATTAAAAAAGCGGTTTTTGATCGAGCCACGTTTTATGCGTGACAATATGCCTGAAAATAAAAATGATGAAAATGTCAACGGCAACCATAAAAATAACAGCTAGGGAAATAAAAATTTCGCTATGAATGGAAGCAACATTCCAATCCAGATATCGCTGCTCAATTAGCAGAGTCAATCCGCTCAGTAAGGATATTAGATATGCCAACATAATCATTTTTTTGTTTTCTATCAGGTATGGTATAAGGACTGCAAGGAGCATAAGAAAATATTCATAATGAATCTTGGGATAAATGATAAAATAAAGAAGCAGTGTCAGGGAAACAACTTTCCATATCCCGAAATCTTTTTTGTACGACAAATAATATATAAAAATAAAAGCGATCATCATGATACCTATCAGTACTATACTAGGGACGGTATATCCCTGGGAGCCAAGAATTCTCCAGAGACTTATTCCCTCCAACTCTCCTCCTCTGCCAAGAAAATAAAATTTCAAATGCCATGTAAACTGTTCAAAGGTGAGTATCAGGAAAGGGAGGGCGGTTACAATAGATACCGTCGAAATAATAAGAATATGCTTCATCATTTCCTTCCCCTTGATTTTTAAAAACACCGGGGGAATCAAGAATATTGAATGCATTTTTATCCATATGCCAATCGATGAAAATAATGTGTAACGATATCTGTTTTTATTTGTGAAGAGCAAGAGAAGCGGGAGAAGAAAGAAGAAAACGACTATTGCCTCATCCTGGCGGGCAAATGTAGAGACGACAAGCGTTGTTGGGATAAAAAGAAAGGCGAGTGCAGAAAAAAAAGCTTTTCTTTCATCCATATAGGAAAGAAAGTGAAATATTGCTAATGTGGATAGTACAATAAAAAAAGAAAAATATATCTCGAAAGCAAGGGGTGATGTACCAAAATAAACAGGAGGGACGAGCAGATAATTTATGAGAGGCGGCGTTTGAGTATCAACATCCTTATACAGCAATTTGCCGTGCAGTATTGTCCTCGCCCTTTGAATGTAAAGCTGGTTGTCTGTATGGTCAGTAGATGGATCCGTATTTATCATTTCATCAACATATAGTCTATCGATAGATATAAATGCGGAGAGCACCAAAGATGAAACAATGAAGAGGATTATCATTTTCTTTTTTTTGGACAGCGAGCTCAACATATTAACCGTATCTCTGAAAGAGCCACAATAATATAAGTGTTTATCAGAAGTTTTGTAAAACCTTTTTATTTTCCTCTAGGATTACATACGCCCGCCATGAATAAAAAATTGAGATATCTTGTGAATGCGACCATAAGCATAGTTCTCATAGCCTTTATCATTTACATGGCCGGAGCAGGGAAGGTAGAAGAGCAGCTGTCCAAACTCATTTTAAAATTTTTTTTGTTGGCTTTACTGATAGAAAATTTTGGCGTTGCTGTCAGCGCTAAAAAATGGCAGATTCTTCTAAAAATAAAAGGCGTGAAAATTCCTTTCCTGACTGCATGGAAATACTATTACATCGGCACTTTTTTCAATGCATTTTTTCCCACATCAGTAGGCGGGGATACAGTAAAAGCATATGGTCTTTCGAAAAAATTAAAGAAAAAGGAGGGGGCTTTTTCTTCAGTAGCGATGGACCGACTTACAGGGTTAATTGCCGTACTTGGTGTCGGTTCAATTTCATTAATTTTTGGATGGGGCATGATGCCGCAGACGGCATTTTTGCTATGCCTTTCCATTCTCATCCTTCCGATTATGCTGCTGGCCATAATTTTTAAAACAGATTTGATTGGATATGCCCTTAAAAAACCATTCTTTATGAAATTCGGGAGGTTCAGGAACTTCATCGAAAAAATATATGTTTCTTTGAAAGAGTATGGCTCATTAAAAAGAGAAATTGTGCCCGTTATTTTAATCTCCTTTTTTTATCATTTTCTACTTATTATTAATAATTACGTGTTATCCATCTCTCTGGGATTGAGCATACCCCTTTATTACTTCTTTATTTTTATTCCTGTGGCAGAAATTCTCGTTTTTCTTCCGATAACGGTGCAGGGCTTTGGAGTAAGGGAAGGAACGTATGTTGCTCTTTTTTCCTCTATTGGACTTGGGACAGCAAAGGCTTTCTCTCTCGGTTTCTCAAATCAAATTGTGATACTGACGCTGGATATATGTGGGGGATTTATCTATTTATTTGGTACGCTAAATCGCGGGGATGAGAAAAAGTTATAAACCCAATATAAATTTTGTTACCCACATGTCTAATACGAATAATATTTTCATGCCGGAAGGTCATATGGATCAACTGTACTATAGTAAGAATACAATAGTCAGGTTTGCGCATAATAGCCGATTGAATTCCATTACTAACGAAGTCCCTGGAAAAGATAAACTAAAAATTTTAGATGCGGGTTGTGGAGAAGGACACTTAATTGAAAGGTTATACCGTAAGAATAAAAATAATTTTTATTATGGTATTGATATTACAAAAATTGCGATTCAAAAAGCAAAAGATAGGTGTCCCTATGCCACAGTAAAACTATGTGACTTGTCGAAAATAAATTTTGATGACGGTTTTTTTGATGTGGTCATATGTACTGAAGTGCTTGAGCACATTTATAATTACCACATAGCAATAACCGAATTAAAAAGAGTTTTAAGACCGGAGGGACTTTTTATTGTTACGTTTCCTAATGAATTTTTATTGACCGTGGGCAGATTTTTTTTGAGAAGAAAACCTATAAAAGTACCTGACCATGTAAATTCTTTTACCCCGAATAAAATGATAGATGCAGTTTCTTTAGATGTTATTAAAAAAAAGAATTTGCCTTTTAATTTTCCCTTTTTTATTTCATTATATGGCTTAATAAAATTTAAAAAATAGTTTTTGTTATATCGTCCCACTGTGTCGGTGCTTCATTTATATGTTTACCTTCCCATACCTAAAGGTGCGGGCCTCCCATCACGGGAAGAAAAACACCTTAGGTGTTTTTAGTTCATACCCATCACCATAAATGGCGGGGTTTTAAACCCTAAACGGCCTGACGTAATGACAAAAAATTAAAGAATTTTCTTTATGTTGTATACCTTTTTCTTTGACAGGGTGTAGTATTCTCTTACCATTATCTCTGCCAGGAATCCGAAGAATGTTATCTGCAAGCCCATAATCATTAAAAGAACGCCTAAAAGAAGCAGGGGCCTGTTTGAAAGCGTCTCGCCATAAAAAATTTTTAAGAGGAGTAGATACAGATTTATAAAGAAGCCAGAAGCAAAAAGTATGCTTCCGATTCCGCCGAAGAAATGCAATGGCCGTGTGGAATAATCTGCCCAGAATTTGAAATTTACGAGGTCAAAAAATCCCCTCATAAGGCGACGTGCCCCGTATTTCGATTTCCCATGTTTTCTTTCATGATGTCTGACTTTCATTTCTCCCACGCAATATCCTTTCCATGCCAGTACGGCTGGAATATAACGGTGCATTTCTCCATACAATTCCAAATTTTGCAATGCTTCTTTTTTATATGCTTTTAAAGCACAATTAAAATCGTGAATGTAAAGGCCTGTGATCCATCTCGATATTGCATTGGACATTTTAGATGGCAACTTTTTCCTGAACCAAGGGTCTTTCCTGTTATATCTCCATCCACTAACAATATCATACTTCCCTAGCATGTGAACAAGTTTTGGTATGTCCTCCGGATCATTCTGAAGGTCACCGTCCATTGTAATGATTACTTTTCCCTTTGCATGTTCAAATCCTGCCATCAGTGCCGGCGTCTTCCCAAAATTTCTTCGAAAACATATGCATTTTATATGTTCATCCTTTTCATTCAATTTCTTTATTTTCTCAAATGTACCATCTGTACTGCCATCGTCTATGAATACAATTTCGTAATCTCCAAGGTCTTTCATTACCGATGTGATTTTATCATATAGGGGAAGAATATTTTTTTCCTCATTATAAACGGGAATAACGATGCTGCAGTCCATCGCTCTTGAAACGGGTAACATACTTAAATATTTGCGGACTATAAAAATATGGAACGGGCGAAGGATGAAGATGAATTAAAGGAATGCATCCATGACGTAACAAGAATAATGATGAAGGAGCCATCACTTATCGAAATCAAGGAAAAAATAATGATTGCCGGAGATACGCACGGCGACCTTGTAGTTACAAAAGCAATTGTGAAACAATTTTTTGATAAGGGCTTTCATTATCTCGTTTTCCTAGGAGACTATATAGATAGGCATCCGCCTGATACTGACTCATCAATACCGAACATGAATTACCTCATATTTTTAAAGAGAGAGTTTCCAGAGAAAATTATCCTTTTGAAAGGCAACCATGAAACAAATTATGCAATGCCGTGTTATCCTTATACGTTTAGGGAGGAGGTCGAAAATGTCTATCCAGGAATGCACGAAAATTATGTAGAGTTGTTTAAAAATATGCCATTAATGGTACTGTCAAACAAAATTTTTGCTGCCCATGGCGGCATACTGAAAGGTTTTAATTTGCACGCCTTAAAAAATACCGATAAAAACGATATATATGCCATAGAATCTCTGGTATGGAGCGATCCCGTCATTTCAAAAAATTTCAGAGGGGCAGGATTCCCTTATAGCCGTGAAGACCTGCAAAAATTTTTGGCTGGTGTGAATGCAAATGTTTTCATAAAGGGGCATGATTATACAACACTTGGAATGGCGATTTATGGGGGCATATGCCTCACCATTTTTTCTTCCAGAAGGTACAAAGGAATGGGAAACGGAGGCATGCTGTTAGCAGAAATTGAGGGGAACGTAAAAAGCATAGACGACATAGAGGTAGAGGACTACTCAACAGGGGAATGGAAAAAATATGATATACGTGTTATATGAAAGTGCGAGAGACCGAAAATAAGCACGGTTTTATTTGTAAAACAAGAGAAAAGAAGAAATTATGGATACCCGCCTATTTTTAAACTCGGGTCACCGAGAAGCACCCATTGCTGTACCGTCTTTTCATCTATCCAGTCCCATCCGAAGTCTGGCGACCAGTAACATTCATGAAGCTTGAATTCTTTGAAATTGGCTATATAACTTGTTATCGTTTGACTATAGGCCATACCCAATACATCATGGCCTTTCTCACCGTATTGCCTGAAAAACTCTGAAGTGATCCAACCATCACCTGCGCCTACGGTGCACCATTCGCCTTCCCATCCCCATCCATATCCTGTATTACCCATGGTAGCGATAGCTCCGGTTGTTGGAAGTTTTACGAGGTACCAGCCCCAGCATTCAGGGGTCAGTTGGCCGTAGGTATGCATCCAAAGCGGAAGAAACAAGTCAAGAATAGATGGAATCAATGAGACATTGAACATACTGTTATGACATCCGCCAACAACAACAACTGGAAATTTGCCGGTATTTGATAGTGATTTCATGGGAAACATCGGAAAACTCACAAATGGGAAATATGGCTTAACCTGTGAAACGACCAGTCCTGCTACTTGAGCATTACGCCTGTTGCCGGGAATTCCGGGAAAGTGATCACCCCACCATCCTGGGCTGCCATGTCCGGAGAAAAAGGCGAAGCCAAATCCTTCGCTAAACGACTTAATTACATCTTCTTGACATGTAAATTTACCATTGGATGTCCATACGACTTCCCGTTCAAAATGCTCCGGCATGTAATACAATCCTCCTCCTCGCCCATGTAACAGTTTTTCACCAGTAACCCACTCTCCCTCATAATAAGTTTCTGTGCCATTTCTATAATCTGTAAGTATTACTTTGCTATCACTATCTTCAATCCATACTTTTATGTTTGTAATATTTCCATATGGCTTGGGGTCATATGATTTCCCGCGGATGTGCAAAATGCCGTCAACATACGAAATATTTGCCCACCAGAACAAGTCATTACAATATGCCTCATTATTTGTCGGTGTGTATGTAAAATCAGTGTTTCCCAAGACATCTCCCTCTGAAACGGAAACGATTTCTGTTATGGGTGATGCCGGATACCCATTTTGAAGGGCGGGATTGAGGTGGTCATCATGGTTGAACGACA
>JAYEJS010000013.1 GCA_034660695.1 Candidatus Thermoplasmatota archaeon
AAAGGTCATGCTAATCTCTGAGAAAAACGGCAGAAAATATCTTGCTAAGATTCCAAAAAGAGCCCATAGGATGATTGAGTTGTTTCCGGAGGCATTACCTATGGGTTAAAAATGCGGAGTTTCGGTAACAAACTAAGCGATAAGAATATATGGGTCTATTATCAACTCACTGGTAAAGGAAAACCCTGGATTGGGCTATAGAAGTGTAGCAGAGTTATGTAAAGACGGTCTCAGGGAAAAAATGATAGAGATAAGAAAGATGAAGAAATTTTAGGACAGGTATATTATTCCACAATCAGATTATCGCTCAGCCTGTCTGTATCAGCGAGCATGAATTCCTTGCTCATATGTAGGCAATTGACGGGACAAACATCATTGCACTGGCTGCAGAATATGCACCTGCTGACGTATATCTTTATTTGTCTTTTTACAGAATGAAAAACTTCCCTTATCAAATAGATACTAACGTCCAACATCCTTCTATCGGCTTGGCGGTATTATTCAAGTAATATTACTAATAAAGAGTCTGACAATACCTTGGCTTCCCCCAGAGATAAAATCTTCTTTTCCATCATTATTAAAATCCGCCGAGCTCAACACGCCACTCACCAACACATCAATGCCTCCAGTATTTCGCGGTAATTCCCCAAGATATTTGGATTTATAGGTGGTATTACCATTAATAAAAAGATAAAAACAACCGATATTCCCTGTAACAAAATCCATATCACCATCACCATCATAATCAATTGGTGCTAGACTTGCAGTTCCAGTAGAAAGGTTTCCGACGATCTCTCCATATCCGCTTGCAAAACAACCTGACGATACATTATTCCGCTTTAAATAGTAATGACCATAACCTGGTGTTTCTTCATTTTCAGCATCAACGATAAAATCAATATCACCATCGTTATCGAAATCTGCAGAGGCAAGACCCCAGCTTCCTCTTCCAAAGTCGTGTATTACTCCCTGAGCTGTAAAATTTCCTCTCCCATCGTTCAAATAAAACTCGACTTTACCGCTGTTATCACCTACTAAGAGATCAATGTCACCATCCATATCATAGTCGGCCGAGCTGAGCTGCGGGTTAATTCTTGCTTCATCATCACCAATAATTCCTGTACCCCGCCGAGCGATAATTTTTTCCTTTGTAAAACAATTGTTTCCATCGTTGAATAATAATTTAATTGTACCGTTCATATTATAGCATATGCCATCGTGCCATTCATGTTCATTGTGCGTAAACATTAGATCAACATCACCATCGTTATCATAATCACCGGAATCCAAATCGTCTATCTCTGAATAACTAAAAACATAAACATCCTTCTTGGTAAAACTTAGATTACCATCGTTTAAAAAAATGGAGATTCTCTGTCCTTTTCCTTTAACTGCATATGAGACAGCAAAATCCATATTGCCATCATTGTTGAAATCCGCAGAAGTTACACCAAGTGCCCTATGAGTATTATCAAATCCGGCAACTCTATAACCATCAAAGAAAGAGATATTCATATTGTTTATTGGTTCAACCTTAATAGTCAAGATGCTTCCATCGGTCGAATCCTTGCTACACAACATGACGTGTGAGATATAAAAAATCCCCAATAGACAAAATATTCCTACAACCAAACTAACTTTCAACAAATGCTCTTTTTTCATATGAATCAAATTTCCACATTATTGTTTAATCTGGTTGCGTTTAAGATAGGCGTATCCCCGCAACTCCTTCATGTTGGCAGCCACAACAATAAAATCGATATCACCATCGCTATCAAAATCAGCAGAATCAAGACCCCAGCTCGCTCTCCCAAAGTCGTGTATAATGCCCCGTATAAATCTTCCAGAGCTGGTGAAATTTCCCGTTCCGTCATTTTCAAAAATCTCAACTTTGCCGCTGTTATCCCCCCATAGAAAGTCAATGTCACCGTCCATATCATAATCGGCAGAGGTAAGCTGTGGATTAATCCTATCGAAGCCAATTCTCGTTAGAAATTCCTTCCAGAGGAGAACGTACCGCCCACCTATAAGAATGGGACAACCACGTATTGCAATCGTTGTTTCGTTACCGAAATTATTCTTGCCGTTATTAAATAAAATACTCGCTACACCTTGAGTATTGATAAGCAAATCCCCACACCATTTAGTGGTGTCATATGTAAAGATTATATCTATATCACCATCGTTATCAAAATCACCTGACTCCAGATCACGGATGGTTCCAATTTCATCGTTATCGCTTTCCATGATATAAACATCTTTTTGTATAAATCCTGCGTTTCCATCACTGTAGAAAATAACAATCTTATTTTTGTCCATGTTGACAGAATATGATACGGCGAAATCCATATTGCCGTCATGGTTAAAATCAGCAGCGGTTACACCATATGCACAACCTCTGTGTCCGCTGAAATTAGCAACCTCATTCATTTCAAACTTTGGATCGCCATCCTGCCCACTACAGTTATTAATAAAAAGTCTTATAACTCCCTCGATTCCTCCCGCAATAAAATCTTCTTTTCCATCGTTGTTAAAATCAGCATGGGTTGTACCTCCATAACGTAATTGAATATCTTCTTCTAAAATTTCTACTGCTTCATAGCCTCCATCATGGTTTATGTATAATAACGTGTTTGCAGTAAAATCCATGTCGCCATCATTATCATAATCGAATGCCATCACGCTTGCAGTAGCAAGAGTTGTTTTATGAAGAATCTCTCCCTCTCCCCTGTCAAAACAATCTATTAGGGGGTAATCAAATAGAGTAGTCTTTATGTTTTTCGCCTCTATTTTATGGGCTGGACAATCGATTTCTACGTCACCCCCCATCATGTTGGGGGTACCTCCTCCTGTTATGTTGGGGACAACAACAAGAAATGTGGTGGCTATCACACAGGCTTGTATAATCTGATACTTGTTAGCTAGCATTAATATCACCATTCATAAGGCTTATAAATATTTTTTTCTCCGGAGATGTCATTACTGTATAAATGTCACCTCCTAAAAAGTAGCGTTTTGATTTCTTTAGAAAAAAAGAAAAGATAGAAGGGGGTGTAATATTCATCATTTTCTCCCCACGCTAACTGAAGGTAATGTACTCTGTTCTCATGTTGTTGGTTTCATCGCTTTCGTCTACTTGATCGAAGAAGTCCGCTATTACGTTAATCTCTTGGGTTCCCGACATGCTGAATTTGGGTGTATAGGGATATTTGGTTATGCCCGGCCTAAAACCGAGAGCATGATACCAGTTTCCCAGGCATTCCTCGCCAGATTCCTTGTAGTCTTTGTAAAAGTATGTCCACTGTGCCCCAGCATATACTGGACCGATATTTTTCACGTCTGCATGCACCCTCCATTTGCTGAGATGTTTCGTTACCCATATATCTTTTACTACCATATCTGGTTTATAGCCTGTACTCTGGCCATCACTATTCGCAGCTAGCACGCTGGCAAATATTGTTGCAGTCATCAATGCAGCCAACACCATAGTCAATATTTTCCCTTTTCCTTTCATTTTTTTCCTCCGTTTTTGACCCTCTCCGGTAGGGTTCCTTTATTATTCCGCCGGAGCCGTTTTATTTTTGCAGCTCAGCCGCAATAGTATATCTGAAAATAACAGATATAAGTGTCGAAAGTGTTGGAGAAACATCCAACGAAATAGAAGGGTATATAAGGCAAAAATTACTTTTGCAAATAATGAGTGATGAAGAAAACGCCTTGTCATTGGATAAAAAGGCGATGAAAGTATTGGCATCTGAAAGCAGAATAAAAATTTTGAAAAGGATCGATGAAAGGAAAAGGAGGACGGTGTCTCAACTCTCACGCGATATGAATTTAGACAAGTCGACTGTTCATAAACATCTCAAACAACTAGTGGATGCCGGATTTGTTAATAAATTAGATGGAAATAATATATGGGTCTATTATCAACTCACTGGTAAAGGAAAACCCTGGATTGGGCTATAGAAGTGTAGCAGAGTTATGTAAAGACGGTCTCAGGGAAAAAATGATAGAGATAAGAAAGATGAAGAAATTTTAGGACAGGTATATTATTCCACAATCAGATTATCGCTCAGCCTGTCTGTATCAGCGAGCATGAATTCCTTGCTCATATGTAGGCAATTGACGGGACAAACATCATTGCACTGGCTGCAGAATATGCACCTGCTGACGTATATCCTTATTTTCTTCTCTTCCTCTTTAAATTCTATCGCTTTTGCCGGGCATACCCGAATGCACATCCTGCACCCTATGCATTTCTCTTTTTCGTAGGTAATCTTCCCCCTGAACGACTCCGGAACTTCTATCGGTAAATTTATCTTCACCTCTCCGCTCTCAACTTTTTTGAGCAATGCCGTTACATTATTTGGTGCATACTTGACCGGAAACTTATTCGTAAACGGTTTCTGGAACAACTGCTTCATTAATTGACCTAACATCGGAAACATTTTACCACCATTTAATAGACAGAACCTGTGAATCCCACATCAGAAGCACCAAGCCAAGCAAAGCCATGAGGGTCACGGCAACCCAGTATGTCGATACAACCTGGCTTATCCTCAGCCTTGCCACTCCAACCCTTACCAATGTAATCGCAAACAGCATCACTAAAAAAACTTTCAGAAGGAAAAATAAGAAGTCTAATGCAAATGAAGGAACTGCACCCAAAGCAAAAAATTCGGATAAGCCGTACGGAAAGAAAATTGCAACCACGAGCGAGGAAAGAGCAAACGTTTTAACCCCGTCTGCAAGATAGAATAAAGCAAGGTTTCTGCCAGAATACTCCACCAGCAGCCCACCTGCAATTTCTGTCTCCGCTTCCGCCACATCAAAAGGAATTTTCGAAAGTTCTGCCGGCATGACAATAACCAGGGAAAGAAGAATCAGTATCAATCCGATGAGCCCCAACAGACCGACACTGTTCCACAGCGGATGTGTCGATATGAACGAAAGAGTGAAAACATCCCCTTTAAAGGAATCACTTATTTTCCATACGGCAGCTATTATTGCAACCGCCAGCGGAAATTCATAGGACATCATGGTTACCATTTCACGCTGTGCTCCCACAGTCGCATACGGCGAGCCAGATGCAAATCCTCCTGCAACCATTGAAAGGGCGGGCAGGGTTAGAAGATACAAAATCAAAATCAAGTCTCCATGGCCGTGGAGCAACGGCTCGTATCCTGCTATGGGAATGTAAAGGAGAAGCGTTATAGATGAAGCAAGGCAGATTACAGGAGCCAAATTAAAAAGCCATGATACTGCATTTTCAGGAACGATGCTTTCCTTGCACAGTAACTTATTGACATCCCGGAACGGCTGCCTCAATGGAGGGCCTATTCTCGACTGCATATGGGCAGCAAACTTTCTGTCAATACCTTTATATGACAAGCCAAAGAATATGGCGAAGAACGTTATCCCTATTGTCCCCATTACAACCCTGAAAAATAATTCTCCCATCATTTCATCATCTCCTTCGTTTTTTTGATGGATAAGTTATGCAAATCTTCCGCTGTCAGCATTTTTTTCTCATTATTTTCCACAACAACTGCCCTGTTCGTACATGACACGCATGGGTCTATGGAGGCCGCAACAATGGGTATGTCTGCAATCTGGTGGTGCATGAGCATGGGTTTCCATGACATAATGTTGCTGTAAGTTGGTGCCCTTACCTTCCAGGTATAAAGGCTGTCATAACCTTTTTTCAATTTAACATAATGTATGTCCTCACCTCGAGGAGCCTCATGCCTGCCCATCGCCTCCCCTTCGGATTTCTTTATTTTTGCCAGCAATTTGGGTATTTTCTCCTCCGAAATAATGTCGCCGGACGGCATTTCATCAAGTGCTTTTTCTATTATTTCGACAGACTGTTTGACTTCTAGGAGCCTGACCACAATCCTGTCGTAGGTATCGCCCACCGTTTCCCCTGTCAGCATGTCGGGTGTGATAGCCTTGACATCAAAATCCGGGTATGCGAAATAAGGTGTATCCTGACGGACGTCTTTTTTAACTCCGCTTGCCCTTGCAGTTGGCCCCACCGCTTCAAGCTTCAAAGCATCCTCTTTGGTGAGTATGCCTATGTCCCTTGTCCTCATTTTTATGGTTTTGTCTTCCAGGAATAATTTTGCAACTTTGTCTAATAAATCCCTGTAATATTTTATCATCTCCCTTATCTTCGGCACATGTTCTTCCTTTATATCCCGTCTCACGCCGCCGTACATCATTATTGCCTTTGTAACCCTGTTGCCGTTAACCAGTTCGAGTATATCCATTACTTTTTCCCTTATCATCCATGTGTAATGAAGCAGGGAATCAAAGCCCAGCTCGTGGGCAGCCACACCGGCCCATAACAGATGGGAATGTATTCTCTCAAACTCGGATTGTATAACCCTGATATATTCCGCCCTTTCTGGCACTTCGATGTCAGCTATTTCCTCGACAGCCATGATCAAACAGGCGGGATGGGATAAATTGCATATGCCGCATATTCTCTCCGCAATGTATATCGTTTGAACAGGATTATTTCTATTCATCCCGATCCACTCTATACCCCTGTGATTCTGGCTGGCTGTGACATCCACATCTGTTATTTCCTCGCCGCTTATGGAACAGCTTATCAGTATCGGCTCCTTCAGAGCGGGATGAATCGGACCGATTGGTACAGTATACTTCATTCCTTCCACCCCTCGTAAAGTTTATTTGTTTTTTTGGGGGCTGTCTCATCCCTCCGCCAGGGGTAAACTCCTTCCGGAAAGTCCTCTGTAAGGAAAAGATGCCTTTTATCTTCCAGCCCCTTCACATCAACCCCCATCATTTCTATTATCTCTCTCTCTGAAAATGCAGTTCCGGGGATGATATCGGTCAAAGTAGGAACCCATAAGTCATTTTTTGGGACTGTGACTTTTAACGTTATGGGTATTTCCTCCATGAATTTTCCGTAATTTATAGAAAAATGGTAGTTCAACTCTACCGATTCTCCAATATCTGAAGGCGATATAACAGAAAAGTGTGGAAATTCATCTGCAATCTCGATAATATATTCAACTATCTCTTTAAGCCTGTCTCTCTCAATCTCTATCCACAAACTTTTCCTTTCAATTCTTTTCTTTACGCCCGTCATTTTTGTCTGCACTCTGGCATCAAGTCCTTTTTCCTTAAATGCATCAACCATTTCATCAACATTCATTTGCTCACCTTCCCTGCCCCCTCAAGAAATTCCCATGCTTTAACAACACCATGAATAATGGCCTCGGGCCTGGGAGGGCATCCCGGAACATAAATGCAGGTAGCATCTGGCAGTACTTTATTTATCGGCCCGGCGAGGTGATATGATTCGTGGAACACGCCACCAGTAATGCCGCAGCTGCCGACAACCAGAATAACTTTTGGATCGGGTGTCTGCTCATAAACCCTTTTAACTTTGTCTTTCATGTCATCGGTAATCGGCCCCGTAAATGCTATAACATCGGCATGCCGTGGCGAACCCACAAGCTTTATGCCAAAGCGTTCAACGTCATATCGCGGTGTCAAAGCCGCAACTATTTCTATATCACAGCCGTTGCAACTGCCGCTGTTTATGTGAAAAACCCAGAGAGCCTGCTTGAAAGACTTTGATATCACTTAATCACCTCCGGGATTATTATCACTACGAAAAATATGGCTGCCATCCCGATGAACCACAAAACGTAATCATTAACTATGCCCGTATGTATTTTTTTCATAAAATCGTAATATCCCTTTAATGTTTCCGTGAAACCCCAGTAAATGTTTCCAGCCTTTACATGCACTTGCTCTTTCGGCGGCTCTTTCAAGCCCGATAGAAAAGGCTTTACCTGCTCGCCCTTCTTATATTTTTTTTCTCCCATGCCCCATATTATATAGGCTATAAGAAAAGCGACAGTGAATGCCACCAGCCATAATATCGGCGACCAATATCCGCCTGTTGTTTCCAGAACCATTTATACACCTCCTATTACAGAATTTATATAACCTGCCTGATCCGCCAGTGCCTGGACGGCAGGATGGACTATATTGCTGACCACAATATCTGGGAATAAGCCGAACAGTATGATGCCGGCCGTCAGAATTGACATTCCCAGCAACATGCTCTTGGGCACTTCTCTTGCCTCGACGCCCTCCATGGGAGGACCCATGAATGCGGAGTGAAATACTTTAACAAAGGATGCAAGCGTGATGATGGAAACGAGCATGGCTATGATAGACAATATCGGGCTGACATGATAAGCTGATTCGTATATAAGCAGTTTTGATGCAAAGCCATTAAATGGCGGTATGCCGGCAATCGCCAGTGCACCTATGATAAAAAATACGGTTGTACATTTCATGGAATGGGCCAGACCACCCATTTCGTTAAGGTTGCGTGTCCCGATCCTGTAAAATATTGCTCCGGCCGTGAGGAAAAGCAGTCCTTTGTACATGGCATGGTTTATGATATGGAATATGCCCCCTTCCATTGCTTTCATGCCATAAGTATCAAAATCCGATTGCCCAAGCAAATACAGGCCCACGCCGACGCCCAGCAGCATGTACCCCGTCTGGCTTATGGCATGGTAGGACATCAAACGTTTTATGTCCTTCTGGGGCAGTGCCATCGTAACTCCGACGAACATGGAAAGCAGTCCGAGAGCGATTATTATTATGCCTATTGTTGTCAAATTAAGCGTCATGCCGTATAATGTGAAGCAAACCCTGAATAAAGCATACAGGCTTACCTGGCTTGCAACTACAAGCATCGCCGTTATCGGGGCGGGGGCAATCGTATAAGCATCGGGCGTCCACATGTGCATGGGTACGGCACCGCATTTCATGGCAAAGGCCGCAACGAGCAATGCCAGGGCTATCTTATCCAGCACGGTATATTTCATAACGCTCGCTAAAGCCGCCATATTCAACAGATTGTATTGGCCATATAATAGCCCTATAGAAAATAGAACCATAAGGGCCCCCAGTGAAGAAATCACGATGTACTTGAATGCACCCTCCACCGCATCGCCATGGTAGAAACGGAATGCAATGAGCCCTGCCGATGAAATTGAAAGGATTTCCAGAAATACAAATAGGTTGAATATATCGCCGGTGAACTCCATGCCTATCATACCCACTACCATGAGTAAGAGAAGGGTATAATATCTCCCCTGTCCTGTCTCCTTTTTTACAAAGGCAATGGAGTAAAAAGCTGCAGCCAGTGAAATGGTGGTACTTATCAATCCCATGAATGCACCCATGCCGTCTACTTCAAACACGATTCTAACCGGCACGGCCGCCTGGGCAGGTATGGCAGCAGCTGGATTTGAAGCACCCATGACATACACATGGGTAATGCCCGTAAAGACGTCCCAGGCAAGAATCATCATAATTATTTGTGTTATGATGAGAACGGCAATTACAAAAACGTTCATCGCTTTCTTATTTACTCTATCAATCAGTGGCGCCAAAAATGCGGCAAACAACGGAATTGCTATGAGCAGGGCAGATGAGTGCATAAGCAGCCAGTTCATCATTCCTTCAACCTCCTTATTTTTCTAGAGTCAAGAGTGCCGTAATGGCGGTATATGCGCATTATAAATGATAAAATTAAAGCCGTCACAGCCACACCAATTACAATGCTCGTCAGCGTTAATGCCTGAGGGACTGGCAGTGCCATCCCTCCAGGTATCTCTATCCCTGGGGGAAGATTTGTATATATCGGGGCCACACCCCCTTCCCTATAACCAAGGGTTATTAGAAACAGGTTGACACCGCTCTCCACAAGTATTATCCCTATCGCGATTTTTATCAGGTTTCTCCTGAAAATAATGGCATACATGCCCACAGCAATAAGAAGAGCTACAGCAAAAAAAGGCAGATTGTATATCATTCAATCCTCCTTCCTCAAAGCAAGAGCCATGACCAGTATGATGGCAGACAGACCACCGATGACTTTCATTCCAACGGCAAAGTTCAATATGGGCAGTACGCCGCCGGAATTCAATATCCCCGGATTTGATCCAAACTGAGGAATTTTTCCAAAGATAATTTCCCCAACCAGAAAATTTGCCATAAATGTTGCCGCAAGAATGAAGCCAAGCAGTGCCACGATAACAAAAACCAAGCCCCCTATGCTTTCAAACATCGAAAAATTTTCTTCCCTTGCCTTCTTTTCAACATTTCTTGCACCAAATGCCACAATGAGCATAGCCACTGCGGATGCCCCTATTGCCCCGCCCTGGAAGCCGCCTCCTGGCGTGAGATGACCGTGCATTATCACGTAGAAAGAAAAAATCGTTATGAAAGGGAACATCAGCCCAGATATGACCTTAACAATCGGCGAAAGACCTTCCTCACTCATTTTTATCCCTCTTTCTAAATACGACCATGATGCCTGCTATTGCAGTGAAGAGAATGGTTGCCTCGCCGAGAGTATCAAAACCCCTGTAATCAAATACGACGGATGTGACAGCATTATTCGCTCCGGTCTCATTCTGGGCATTGCTTATTATATAATCGTCCATGTCCGACGGCGGCGCCCCAAAATCGCGCATCTCGTATGCCGACAGAAACAGAAACGCAAAAAAGATGACAAATGCGAGTACGGCTATTTTCCTCATGTTTCCTCCATTCTTTCAGTCCCTTTTATGGCAATGATTATTATTGCCGTTGTTATACATGCCCCTATTCCTGCCTCTGCTATTGCAACGTCAGGTGCATGGAGAATGTAGAATTCCAGTGAAAGAATCAAGCTCATAACTGCCAGGGCAATTGCTGATGCAAGCAGATCCTTCAGCATTACAGTCACAACTGCAGATACGACAAGCAATACGGGCACAATAATATGTACAATTTCAATCATCATCATTTTTTTCCTCCTTTTCTTCTAAATCATCCACAACGGCCTGTACCGGCTTCACGCCGCTTCTATGTGCTGCACGTGCAATTGCATGCGCCCCCGTCGGATTGGTGAGTATTATTGCAATAAAGGCAATCAATGTATGAATAGCAAGACCGAACATCGGTTTGTTGCCGTCATAATATTTCCACAGGCCATAGATGATGACTGCAAGAGATAAAAATATGGAGCCAAAAGTCGTGCATTTTGTGCCTGCATGCAGGCGTGTGTAAACATCCGGAAATCTCATAAGGCCAAGAGAGGCAAGAAAGTTGAAGAACAGCCCTATGCCGAGGAATACGTATATCGCCCATTCAACCGATGTCATAGTTTCCCCCCTTCAAGATATTTTGCTATGAACAATGTTGTGATGAATGAGAGAAGGGCATAGACAATGGCAACGCCTATGTATATGATTTCATCAAAGGCAGCCCCGAATACTATCATTGACACTACGACCATGGTGTTTATCGTATCCAGCCCGACCACCCTGTCTGGAGCTGTAGGGCCGAGCAGAACCCGTATCATGGCTATCAGAATACAAACGAGCAGGATAACCAGGGATACAATAAATGGATTCCATATCATTCTGCCACCCTCCTTGCCCATTTGGGAAATGACGAACAGACGGGTTTGCACGGGCGGGGCATTTCTTTTAATGCCTTTTCATCAACATTTATCCAATGAACATACAAATTTTTCTCCTCATCGGTATCAACGGATAATGTGCCGGGGGTTAGTGTTATGGAGTTTGCAAGAAACGTCAATGCAATGTCGCTCTTAAGCCCTGGAGATATCTTGACTATGCCAGGATTTATTCTTCCAGTTATGACACGGTAGGCAACGTCTATGTTCGCCTTTGCCATCTCGTAAAAGAAGCGGGGAAGGTATGCAATAAAAAAAAGCCATCGCTTTGGATTTGCCATCTTGAAATCCTTGATAAATATTTTTCTCCCTATTATACCGCCCACCACAGAAAGCATTATGCCGGCAATGATTTCGTCTGCACCCCACATATTGCCGTTGAAAGTTAGTAGTAGCCATATTACGAAGCAAAAAACGGTTGTACCGATGAAAGCCAACATTGGGGGGGTAACCCCCATTCTCTTTAAAAATTTACGGTTTTTTGTAGGCAATGATGTCTTTGCCCATATGTTAATGGCATTATATCTGATACAAATTCATATTTCCCCCGTCGTCCACGTACCCTTCCATAACCAGGATCCATTCTGAATATGGAACCGCCAGCTTGGCATATATTCTTAGATTCATGCCACCGGACAATGAATCTGTCTTTTCATATACAGACCAGTTACAGGGTATGGATTTTACGGGCGACTGACCTGACATATCTTCCATATATTGTTTAGTCAATTTCTCATTATAATCCCAGCCATCAAGACTTATGCCCACCTTTTCGTCAACTATTTTATCAGCGCCGGGCGGGTCGAAACGCGGGTCTTCAACGACAGAACATTCGGTCCGGAAAGTTGGCAGGTATATCTGCTCCCAATCATTCTGGTCATAGGGCTGGCCATTGCTTCCATCAGAATAATCCACTAGTTTGTAGTCGTATATGTAGTAGTAATTCATCACGCTATAATAATCACACCATGTATCCTGGTAACTTTTTTTTGCCTCTCTGCTTTCCGCAAATGACATATTATCGCATCCTTGTATTGTCCAAGGTGTTATTCCCAGTGAATGCCCAAGCTCGTGCATGACAGAGGCAGCCAGACATAAACGTTGTAATCGTGGTGTAGGGGCATGCCTTGCTAAACTGAACATATTGCGGCGACTTGTATCTACTGAAAATGTATCATATTTGTTGAATTTTGAAGGATGGCAAAATCCGCTCGAATGAGCCACCACAAAGTATCTGAATACACCCTTCCTTTCATCAGAAAAATGGTTATCGTAGAACTGCAGCATCACACCCGAATCCTGTGAAACAGTATTATAATGGGGAAGGAGTTCGCCGCCCCCGTTTGTGGGTCCGCCTGGCCAGCCGTCATCGATATACACATTTATCCCATGCTGGCAGAACCGCTCGATTAAAGCCTGTTGGGATTCCTTAAAGAAAACATGTTGACGGTCAAACAGCCCACCTCTCTCCATGCCGTCCGCTTCTATGTAAATATCCTGGGAAAACGGGTCGGCAAACCATTTAGCCATTTTGTACTCCTCGACGTTTTCTATGCCGTCGATATCTGGATCGAGATGAACGTGATCATTCCAGACATGTGGATCGTATCCCCATTTCCATTCCCGTGCGGTAGGAATGCCGTCGTTGTCGGGGTCGGAATATGAATCATCAACCCTGGGGTCTGTATGGAGAATGTTAACTTCAGTCCAGTATGGTATGCCATCATTATCGTAATCGGTTTGATACAGATTGAACCATACCTCAAAATACTCGCCAACATAATGGCCATACCCATCGGCATCCTTAAAGCGGTCATCGCCTGTCCATCTGCCTGTGCTATAATTATAAGCAACATGTATTTTTTCTCGCTCTATATCCTCTGATTTATGGCCAAGCAGTCCTTTTGGTACCCTCTTTACAATGGTAAGTGTCACCTTGGACGTTTTCTGCTCCTCGTCAACATCCTTCATAATCTTGTTCTCCTGAAACATGGTGTCCCATCCTTCAAACAGGATTTCGCTTTCCCCTGTTGCAGATTTAACGTCCTTACTGACATATTCCAGGCCGTCCATGTTGCTGATGAAGTAAAACATGGGCTGAGTTTTCCAGGCCGTCCCGGGTTCCATCAGTTTTTCCAGAATGCTCCTGTCCCTTATCCTTTTGACTTCCAGAATCAAGCCCTGATTTTCGAGGGGGCTGATGCGATCGTCGATAACTGCCTTTGGCTCCTCTTCGGCAGGATGGCGGGCTGGAAAACCGAGATAAACCAGACTGGAAATGATCAGGATTGCAATTACAAGCGCTGCAAAAATCAACATTTTTTTTGTTCTATCATCCATTTCTGTCATTTTACAATATGTCCCCTTCAAACTTTTACAAAGATATATCCTGACATTGTTTTTATAAATTTGTGTTTATGTTTATGCATCATTTACAACAAAACGTTCAATTCCGTCAGCTATGCCCTGCCAGTCATGGAAAATATAATGGCAGCCTTCGTACACATTGTACTCTGAATCATACTTCTCGGCCATTTTCTTAACTATCCCTGGAGAGGAAATTTTGTCGTCCTTGACAGCAATAAAAAGAAGAGGGCAGTCAACCCTGTTTTCATCGACTGCTATTTTATTCATCGTCAGTTCATAGGAAACGGCAGGAGGTGCATCTTCGAATTTTTCGTAAGCCCCTTTTGCCTCTTTCTCTTCCATACAGTTAAAAACAATTTTTTTGAGGAAGGGATAGTCCGGCTTAATACTACTTTGTGGGTTACTCGATCCCACTAAAAAAAATCGAGAAATATTGATATATGCAGAGCTATCTCTCCCACGGGATAGCAATGAATTACAGGAGGGGATTATTCAAAATAGGTAGGGGAATGAAGCAGCTACACGGTTTTTTCGAAAATTTCGTTCACCACTGGGATGGTTGGTCTCGCAGTGGGGAAACAAAGCATGTTGCCAAAAGTTA
>JAYEJS010000014.1 GCA_034660695.1 Candidatus Thermoplasmatota archaeon
GAATATTACTGCATCAGGGATTACGTGAATTGGATCCTCTTTCAAGATTACTTTTATGTTAAAGTCTTCTTTCCACTCCGGAGGTATAAATTTCCATTTTTTAAAAATCTCACCCCCCTTAAAATCCCTGGTAAGTCTTTCATAAATAACATTTTTTTCTCCAGCAATAATTAAAAACTTAGATGTATAATCATCTTTGTTTTCTTTTAGCCAATTAAGGTATGACCAAACTATAATCAAAGCCATTACAAAGGTTTTACCAGAGCCAGTAGCCATCTTAAAGGCATAAAGTGGATATTGGTCGTAAGAAGGATCATAGCCCCTTATTGGACCTGCTCCAAAATCTCTCGCCATATCTATGAAATTTTTCTTTTTCATCACTTCATAAACATAGATAAGTGTTTCAATTGCTTCTCTTTGACAGAACCAGAAATGAAATGGCTCATCGTCCACCAAACAGTCATCCTTAAACCAGTATTGTAATAAACGCCGGGTAGTATCTGTCACATTTGGATAGCATTTCTCCCGCCATTCATAAACTGCCTTCCTCAATTTATTGGCTAAATAAGTCGGGCTTGATCTTCTTTTATCTGGTTCTAAAAGTTCATACGGCTCTATCATATCCCTAAAGTAGGCTTGCTTGGGTTGTTTCATTTTATCCCCACCTTTAGAATTTTATTGGTATCATCCCCAAAAACATCCACAACCTTTACCATAATCTGGTATTCCTCAGCATCGTCATATCTGTGTTTAGCCTTATAATCCACCTTTGGATTTTTCTTTACTCTAAAACTCTGCCACTGATTGTGGAATGTATCTCCCTTATAATTCCAGTCGATTGCCCAGTAATCTATAAGTTCTCTTGAGTCTTTTACTTTTCTTGCTATCTCAGCAAGTTCTGCTGTCGGTGAAAGCTGGAAATCTGTTATTTTCAGACTTAATTCATTGCCTTTGATCTTTGTCTCAAGTTCTAAATAAGCAACCTCAGGGAATTTTACATATTTTGCCAATTCCTTTTCCACTACCTGATCTGGAACTTTCAATAGCTGTAGATCAAAACCGACAAGTGAAGATTTTATTTCATTTACTGAAGGCATCTGAACGAGTCTTAAATCAACGCCGTTTTTCTTTGCTAATGCCTTGGCTAATTCATTCACCTCATAACTCCACTCCCAGCCAAGAACATCTGCCTTGTTGAATTTGTTAGCTCTACACTCAACAACAACCTTTTCAACCTCTTCCATTGTAACGGGGGCATTCAGAGGACCAACATGAACAACTCTATCTCCTTTACTTCCATGTAAATATCTAAAGCCCGTCAGAGGCTGTGTCTGATAGAGTTTTAACATAAAGGCAAGGTATTCATCTTCTTTTTCCTGCCAATAAATTGTTTCATAATTTCCTATATTCCATAGTTCAAATGGTCTTGCTGGCTTTTCATATTGCCTACCTTCATTCTGTAAATCCTTTGAGTTATGAATATCCAGGAGCCTCTTTCTCGTAACCTGAATGGCAAACTTGGATAGATCGCAACCTATCCATCGCCTACCAAGTTTTTCTGCAACCGCTAAGGTCGTCCCAGAGCCGCAGAAAGCATCAAAAACGATGTCGCTAGGGTTGGATGAGGCAAGGATGATGCGATTGAGTAATTTTTCTGGTTTTTGCGTATCAAACCCCAATAATTCATCTCGTGATATTTGCCCCCCAGATGGGATATCGTTCCACCAATCTTCAGGAATCTTACCCTTCCGATATTCTTCAAATTCTCCTTCTTCTCTTTCAAATTTTCCTGCATAAATACCGCCAGTACCTTCCGCATATTTACGCCTACTCAAAAAACTCTCACTATATGCGATTCTGACTTCGTCTATGTTGAACACGGGATTATCTCCCTTAGTGTATCTTAGTATTATGTCATGTTTATCTGCAAAATCTTTTACTTTTCTTACGGGCCCCGTATAGCACCACACAATTTCATTTCTACAATTCTCATACCCGAATATCTCATCAATCATCACCTTTACATAATGTCCTACATGCCAATCTAAGTGGACATAGATAGAGCCATTCTCAGCCAGCAAATCTCGCATCAAAACCAATCGCTCATACATATATTTTAGATAAGAAGCAATTCCACCACTCCATGTATCCTTATATGCTCGTTCTTCAATAATGGAAGGTTCTTTTTCAATTTTCTCGTCTCCGAGTTTTGTTCTTATCGTAAAATCGGAACCTGTGAAAAACGGTGGATCAATATAGATAAGATTTATCTTTCCAGCCCATCCCTGCTTAATCATAGAACTCATGACTAACTTATTATCGCCCCAGACGAGGAGATTCTTCCAATCTTTGGAATAATTCTCAGGCCAATGTTTCAATGATTCTTCAAAATCTCCAAGCCCCTTTTGTATTCTGCGTGGTTTATTAATCGTTTCTACAACCTGGAACGGGAGATTCGGTCTTTCGACTGGCATTTTTTCTCTCAAATCCATTTTATCATATTTCTGATGCCAGAGCAATTCAACATATTTTTTGTTATTGGCCATTCTTATCATCTCCTAAGTGCACATATCTTTATCTTATTTTGGGTATATGTTATTTATGGAATATAGTTTCATTCCTATTACGATTTTTGCCCCTTTCCGCATACTTAGCGGTGTTCTCCTTCTTTTCTCCATGCCATGTGTCCATGATTTCATATAATGTTTCTATATACGCAGAAATACCTAGTCAAACTTCTGTGGATTCTCATAGGATGAATTTCCTCGAGATGGAGATATTTATTTCCAACGTCTATAAACTTTTTATGGGGCACCCCTACAACTGCAATGCCTCCCTGTTTTAACCAGTTTTTCATTTTAATGAATGCTTTTTCATAAAGTTTGTCAATATCATCGCCGATGTAAGTAGACCTCCCGTACGGTAGGTCCGATACTATCGCATCCACATTATTTATTGCTATTTCAGTTGCATCCGCATTGTAAAGTGTATAGCTCTCAATACCGTAATGTTCCAAATTTTTTCTGCAGCCCTCGATTATATTCTTTTTAATGTCTATACCGACAACCTTTGCCCCTATCAGTCCTGCCTCTATCAATATACCCCCCGTTCCACAAAAGGGGTCAAGAAGTGTCTCCCCTCTTTTAATACCAGACAGGTTTACAAGTGCCATTGCAATTCTCGGGTGGATAGAAATTGGGGGAGAGAAAGGCCTATACTGGGACCGCCTTCCTTCAAATTTTTTTCTATTGATACTTGCTATTTTTTTACACAGATATATCTCTTTGTCGGCAAATATGGTTATCTCGATATCCGGATTTTCCAGATCAACATTCAATTTTTTTTCCCTTTTTATAACGCCACCGATGTTATTTTTTAGGAGAGAGATACTCGTTCCGTCCCCGAACCTTCTCCCACTTATGCCAAAACTTTTTCCCACTCCAAAATCGATTTTACTTATTTTTTCTTCTACTTCGGTTACAGTTCCCTGGGCTATAACTTCATTAACAGTGTATGAGAGAGCAAGCCGCCCAGCAATTTCCCTGATTTTATCCATATTTGTTTCTACATCTACAATAAATATACTGTTCTTTTTTATTTCACCAAAATTTAAGCCATATGCAGCCATGCAGGCCTTTGCTTCAGCCAACGGAAGGGATGGATGTTCTCCAGATAACTCAAATAATATATTCATTCTTCCTTTCTTCTCAATGAATCCAAAATTTCCTTTTGTATTTCTAATTGCTCTCGCTGGTATGGTGCCACTGAATTCCGCTGAACGAGATTCTCGAGTAATTCTCTTATTCCCCTGTACGGATGCACCCCGTGGAGTTCATAGTAGCTCCTCGTCCTAGGAGTATTTATGCCCTTGCCACCCCCTGCAAATCCAAAGATGCCCACCTTTTTTTTCGCTTCTACGCCGCCGCCCGCAAACACCTCATCCTGTCCGAGTCCGAAACCGGACGGTGTTATCGGTATTATATCTCCAAATCCAAATATTTTTCCAATGATTCCCTGAGAAGCATCGATATCGGTTATCTTTTCATACCTTAAGCTTCTCTCCTTTACTCTTACTATGCCGCCCCTCAACAGAATCCTGAGGTCGGTGATAACATACCTATGAGAACGGCGATATATCTCAACTAAAGGCAGTCCAAGGATAAAAATGAAAATGGTATACAGCGGGAGAAAGAGATGTGTATTATCCCAAAGCTTCCAGTCCCATGATATTATCAAGCCCAAAATAATAATGGCCACAAATGAAAAAAATATTCTCCACCTTACAAAAGATAGTGATGCTATTATTCCAAAAAGTGCAATGCCCGCCATCCATATAAAAGTTGTGACCACGATGCCAATACCGTCCCAGTAAGCAGAATTAAAAAGCCATAAAAGAAAAAATCCCCAGATCAAAGGAATGAACCACAAAAGATGCAAATTTACAAACGACAGTGGATGAGGAGTGAGCTTTCTTTCTATTGTTTCGTTTTCTAATAGGTTTATCTTCACACTCGAATTAATGAATTTCTCATATACATGCTTTTTGCTTTTTCTTTTTAGCTTCGCTTCAGACAAATAAACAATTAGTAAAATCCATTATTCAGGCAATGAAAACATCAAAACATTTTAATAAATGTTCTTGTTTTACCTTCTAAATAGGTGAGATAAATGAGAAAAATTGTTGAGGAAGCAATTTCACGTGCTAATAATGAGAGTCAAGAAATAGAAATGAATGAAGAAGAGCTTAGAGAGATGGAGGAGAGCAATAGAGAACTGGAGGAAATACTATCTGGTCTAACCACTATAATAAAAGTTGTGGGGTGCGGAGGAGGAGGGACAAATACAATTGAGAGATGTGTTGATGCAAGAGTATATGGCGCGGAATTGATAGCACTAAATACCGATGCACAGCACCTTCTTCATGCAAGTGTTCCCAATAAAATATTGATAGGGAAGCATATAACAAAGGGCTTCGGAGCGGGCTCACTTCCTCAGAAAGGAAAGGAAGCAGCCATGGAAAGTGAAGAGGATATCAGGAATAAATTACAGGGAGCGGATATGGTATTTATAACATGCGGCCTAGGAGGGGGAACAGGTACGGGCTCAGCCCCAATCATATCAAAGATTGCAAGAGAGGACGGGTCACTAACTATTGCTATAGTAACTCTGCCGTTCAGTGTTGAAGGCCGCATACGGAGAGAAAATGCAGAAATGGGACTGGCAAGACTCAGGGAGATATGTGATACTGTTATTGTAATCCCAAATGACAAATTACTCGAGGTTGCTCCCAGGATGCCGCTGAATGCAGCATTCAAGATGGCAGATGAAATACTCATGAGAAGCATAAAGGGAATAACAGAGATGATAACAAAACCTGGCCTGATAAATCTGGATTTTGCGGATTTAAAGACAATAATGAAGAGGGGCGGAGTTGCGATGATAGGCATCGGAGAATCGGACAGCGAGAACAGGGCAACAAATGCTGTAACAGAAGCTCTCTCCTCACCATTACTTGATGTCGATATAAGCGATGCAACCGGAGCGTTGGTAAATGTTATAGGAGGAGAAGATATGACGATAAAAGAAGCGGAAGGCGTGGTAGAGGAGTTGTATTCAAGAATAAATCCTGATGCTTCAATAATATGGGGAACTTCAATAGATAAAAGCTTAAAAAGAGAGATAAAAGTCATGCTCGTGGTGACCGGCGTGAAATCCAAACAAATACTCGGACCGTCAGTAGAAGGAGAAATTGAAGGCAGCAAAGAACATGGAATAGATATTATACGGTAAAATGAGCA
The DNA here is from genome assembly GCA_034660695.1 of Candidatus Thermoplasmatota archaeon. Taxonomy (NCBI): domain Archaea; kingdom Methanobacteriati; phylum Thermoplasmatota; species Thermoplasmatota archaeon. Next base: position 5,799 of record JAYEJS010000014.1, read on the forward strand.
AAGCAATAGATAGAGCATGGGAAATCCAGTATAAAATAGAGAAAAAGACAGAGAGATTGGGAAAGGGGAAATATGGCCGCGTTCTTAAAATGGCCAGAAATCCTGAAAGTGAGGAATATATCAAAACTTCACAGATGGCAGTCATAGGAATTGCAATTATAGGGATAATAGGTTTCGCGATATATTTACTGGCTGCAAAGGTTGCACCGTGGATAGGAGATTTAATAGGGCTTTGAAATTATGGAAGAAGATACAAAAATTTTTGTTGTGAAAACACAGGTAGGACAGGAGGAGAACGTATCCAACATGCTTTATAAAATGGTAAAGAAAGAAGGAGGAGATGTTGCTTCGATACTTGCGCCAAGAGAACTGAGAGGGTACATATTTGTCGAAAGTTATGATTCTGACGTAATAAAAAAGACAATAAGGCATATGAAATATGCTAGAGACATTTTAGAGGAAGATGTACCGTTTGAGGAGATAGAACATTTCCTGTTCCCGCCTTCTGCGGTTGCCAATGTTGAAGAAGGAAATATCATCGAGTTGATATCTGGCCCCTTCAAGGGAGAAAAGGCAAAAGTAACAAGGATAGATGATGCAAAAGAAGAGATAACAGTTGAATTGCTGGAAGCGATGGTCCCAATCCCAATAACGGTCAGAGGAGAACAGGTAAGAGTATTGAAAAAGAAGGAGGAATAAAAATGGCAGAAGTAGTAGAAGTTCTTGTAGAAGGAGGGAAAGCATCAGCCGGTCCGCCCATAGGGCCTGCTCTTGGACCACACGGAGTAAACGTTGTAGAGGTCGTGAATAAGATAAATGAAGTAACGAAAGAGTTTAACGGTACGACGGTACCAGTTAAAATAATCATTAACCCGGCAACAAGGCAGTGCGAAATAGAAGTGGGAACTCCACCTGCATCTGCTCTTATCCTCAAAAGGGCGGGCATCGAAAAGGGTTCACAGGATGCGAGAGAGAAGAAGGTTGGAAACATCACAATGAAAGATGTAATAGAGATTGTAAAGATGAAGAAAGAAAGTTTGCTGGGAAAAGACACGAAAGCAAAGACAAAAGAGATTGTGGGAACATGCGTATCAATGGGCATAAAAGTTGATAAAAAAGATGCAAAAGATGTGGAAAGAGAAATAGAGGAAGGAAAATACGATTCCTTTTTTGACTAGATATTGTAAACTTTTACATCTACCTCGCTGGATGCAGAATTTCCGGCATTATCGTACGCGGTAACTTTTAGCGTGTGAGAACAGAATACTGTTTCATCCCACTCCCATTCGTACGGCGCCTCGCTGTCAATATTTTTACTCACGTTGTCCACGAAGAATTCCACTTTATTTACTCCGGATGTTGCATCGCTCACATTTGCAGTAACAGTTATTTTCCCAATTACAATAGCCTTGGGACGCAAAATTGGCATTACCTCTCTGTCAAAAAGATACAGGTGATTACGTCGTGGCTTTTGAAGTGACAAGGAAGGCGGTGTATTATCTAAAGTAAATGTAGAATTTGAGGTATCTGTCCCCTGGTTATTCGAAGAGTCCTTCACAGATATTTTTATCAGGTAATTATGCCCATCTTCTAGATCGGCAGTGTTCCATTGATACTCTCCCGTATTTTCTGCATTCGCAACCATCGTCTGCCAAGAAACCCCACCATCAACACTGTATTTTATCGTTGCCTTTAGTAAATTTGCAGGGTCATGATTGTCGGTGGCATTCCATTTAATAGTTACAACGCCAGATACATTTTCCTTTCCATTTGGATACAGCGCTTCTACTACAGGGGGCGTTGTATCCTTAATATGGAATGAATGAATGGCCGATGCATTGCCATTACTGGCGTCATCGATAGCATATATGGTGAAATTGTATGTGCCCAACTGTGTATATGATTTCTCACAATAATAAGTATGACCCGTCACATTCTGTTTTATAGAGAAATTATAATGGCTTGCATCTGGATATGATATGTTCAGAAACACATCTGCTATCCCAACATTGTCGGTTACTGTCGCAGAAACATTTATCCTGTGCCCAGGGCTTGCCTGAAATGGATTTGCCGTTATACCTGATATTTCCGGGGGTGTTGTATCCTGTATCTGAAATGAATGAATGGCCGATGCATTGCCATTACTGGCGTCATCGACAGCATATATGGTGAAATTGTATGTGCCCAACTGCGTATATGATTTCTCACAATAATAAGTATGACCCGTCACATTCTGTTTTATAGAGAAATTATAATGGCTTGCATCTGGATACTCTATGTCAAGGAATACATCTGCCAATGCAACATTGTCAATTACTGTCGCAGAAATTTTGACTGTTTTTCCAGCTTCCTGCACTGGAGGAGTTACCAGAATGTCCGATATTTCTGGAGGAATAGTGTCCTCTCCAGTTTCAACAGTAAACGATCTTTGTGCAGGCGTTTGATCCTCATTCCCTGCCTCATCTCTGGCTTTTACTTTGAATGTATATCCACCGTTTGGCAAATCATTATATGTTCTACTGGTATCAGAAACCCATGCGGACCACGAACCATCATATCCCTCTAGCTTGTATGAATAAACTAGATTGGCTGTTGAAGTTATATCATCAGAACCAGTCCATTCAAATGTTACATCATTATAATTTATAGTTCCACTTGGGCCACTGGTTATAGTTGTTGTTGGTGGCGTATTGTCAGCTGTTACCGTTACAGTTCCATTATTCGGGGAAGGAATGATTGTTTGATACTCTGTCCCGATAACCAGTGTAGAAGGATTTTCAGCTGTTCCCATAATAAAATCTACTGGTGATGTGCCTGCTGATTTTGCTCTGAACGTTATTGTTGCAAACGTTCCTGCAGTCGATACATTGCCCAGACCGAATATCATGTTTGCTATGGCTTTGATAGTGCCATTTATATTATCTACGATTCCATCTATAAAAAATTCATTGAAACCCTCAAATAAATCCCCCTTTACCATATCTACCACTTCTAAAACAGATGGATTGAAGCTTATAGAGCACTGTGCACCTATTATCGGCTCCGCCGGGTCTATGGTTATATTTACGGTAAAAGTTTCATCAGGAGATACAGTCTGGCTGTATGGCGAAACACCAATTTGAGTATCCGAAGAACCGCTAACTTCTAAAATTGCTCCAGTAAAGCCCCCAACAAAAAGGAGGATTGCTACAATCAAACTGAATATGCTCTTTTGCATTTTTTTCATATTTATAACCTCCATGTGTCTTTATAGATTGTATTGGATACACATATTTAAATTTCACTGAAATTCATTGATTTAGAAATATATAGATAAAAAAGTAAAAAAAGAAAAAAGGAGATTATTCCTGCTTCGTGGTTCTGCGGCGCCAGATGATAACCACTGCTATTGCTATGATTGCCAGAATTATTATCGCAATTATGGGCAATATAAAGCTGGGTTCTTTCTCAACAGGTATATCAAGCGACGTTACATCTGTCGCATTGTCATTGTCTGTAATGGTTAATGTCGCCGTGTATGTCCCGTCCGCATCGTATTTATGAGTTGGGTTCTGCTCATAACTGATATTGCCGTCTCCGAAGTCCCATGTATAATTTGTTATTGTGCCGTCGTCGTCTGTCGAAGTATCTGTAAATGTAATTTCTTTATTTACTTTTGGCTTATCTGGCAGATAGGTAAAGTATGCCGTAGGCGGCTCATTTGCAATCTCTATTGCCTGTGAACAAGTGTCTGTTGCACCCTTATCATCCTTGACCGTAAGTGTAACGGTATAAGTTCCGTTGTCGTCGTATTTATGCGTTGGTTTCTTCCCATAGCTTACATTTTCATCACCGAAATCCCAGGTGTAATTGACAATATCGCCATCGGGATCATCAGAATCAGATGCATCAAAAGTTATTGTGTCAAGGTCCGTCGGATTTAATGGGGTATATGAAAAATCTGCTACCGGCTCTTCATTTGTGTCTACAGTAAACGATCGAGTACGAGTGGACGATGGATTCCCTGCCCCATCTCTAGCCTCCACGTAAAATGTATAGCTGTCATCACTTAAACCGCCAAACGTCTTGGTTTTAGCTGACGACCACGACGACCAGCTACCGGTCAGTTTGTAGCGATACTGCAGTCCACCGACATTATCTGAGCCGCTCCATGAAAACGTGGAAGTGCTGGTATCAATAGTTCCGCTCGGTCCGCTCGTGATGGCCACTGTTGGGGGATCGTTATCAGAAACTGTTATTGTTCTATCTGGAGTAGTATTCTCATTACCAGCAGCATCTTTGAATATGCAGTTATAAACGATATTGGCTACTGAATTAGACGGGATATCTATTGTGTAGTTGTAATAATCTCCATCTTTTGTCATATCATGGAGAGTTCCAGATACATTGATTTTGTAATATGTAACATCAATATTATCGTTGGCAGTAAAGCTGACTAATACAGATTCTCCAGTGGTTCCGCTTGTTGGCTCAGCAACAGATGTGTATTGTGGCTTATCATTATCAGAAATAGTAACATCTTTTGTTCCAGTGCTATCCCAGTTACTGGAAGTATCAACAGCAGAGATGATGTAATGCAATGGCTGGAGCGTATGGTCAATGGTAATGACTTTTATGTAATTGTCACCGCTCTTTTCCATGCTCACGTTGGTATGCTCGCCGGTGCCATACCAGTATTCAACATAAACAGCTGAAACTTCTATGTTGTCCGTCACATCGGCATTCAATGTAAAGCTATCGCCAGTTGTTGCAACATTAGAAGTTAAATCTTGTATAGTTGGCGGTTCGCTATCAATAGTTATTGTTGCATTGATTATAGAAGGAGTGATTTCTTCAAACGAAGAATTCACTATTACTACATTGGAAATGTTTACAAATGATGCTCCTGATCCGATTGCTCTGAAGGTTATGGTTGCAAAAATTCCGGGTTCATCTGTAACATTATCCTCGAGATTTATTGCAGATATATTTCTGATCGTACCAGTATTATTGTCTATCTCCATTTTGTTAATCCAATCCCATTGGTCAAACAACCCTCCGTCAGATACATTAACTGCGTTTATGATTGACTGGTTGAATGTTATGTCGAATTGCAAACTCTTTATTGGCTCGGCAGGATTTAGAGTAACATCAACTGATATATCTTCGTTTATACTTCCAGTTTGACCGGAAGGCAATATCTCCAAAATAGTAATAGTAGAGACAACTCCGGGATTTGCCGCAATGTCTTCCTGTGGCACTTGCTGGGGGGGGTAAGATGCATCTGTTAACTTTATATTGGAGAAATTTATAGTTGATATTCCTGCTTCAATTGTTTCAAATTTGATAGTTGCAAATACACCGTTGGTTGCAGTCCCCTCAAAGTTAAACGCAACAATACTTTTTATTGTACCGTTTTCGTTATCGATTGCCCAGTTAAATCCCATATCAGGCCCCCATGTATCAAACATTCCTCCGTTGATAACATCAGTGGCATTTAGGATATCGGGGTTGAACACAACATCGATCTGCACTCCTGTAAGCGGCTCTGCTGAGTCTATGGTGATATTTACTGTAACAGTTGCTCTAACCGGCACTCTTTCCTCTGCAGGCATTATGGCAATTGTAACAGCTGGCTCAGGGTTTGCCGACACGTCTGAATAACTGCTCAAAGATTGAACCCCTCCGAAACACAACCCCACCACCAAAAAAGTGGTGAGGAGGAGAGTTGTTTTCCATCCTCCAATGCGATTTTCTTTCATGGTTTCCCTCTTTATGTTGATTTTACTTTCCATTTTCATTTAGCCTGTCCAGTTACTTGCTAGTATGGTGAGATCAAATAGATCTATTACGCCATCTGGTTCCCCACCTGGTCCACCTAAATCGTATTTGTCAAGTCCCAATGTTTCCCATTCTTCTGGGTTTTCGGCCTGGGACATTCCCCAGTACTGCACTATCTGCATGAGATCGACAATATCAACCGAGCCGTCGCCGTCGAAATCTCCAGATACTGGCTCAACATAGCATTCTGCCTTTGGTATTAACACGTCATCCACATTGCCAAGGCCATCTGTGGCAACTGAACAGAATTGGTAGTATCCCGGACCTTCAGGAGCATTGAATGACCAGGTGAATCCTGCTGTCTGGGTTCCGTATTCTATCCAATCACCCCAGGTTTCATTGTCCTCGCTGTAACGGTAGTAGAGAGTGACAGAGCTTACGCCAACTTCATCGAATTGGTCATTTGCAGTAACGTTTATGTCGAAAGGCTCTGTATAGTTCTGTTCATATTCTATTGTATCTATGGTAGATTGAGGTGGCGTGTTATCAATGATTATCTTCTGCTTGCCTTCATCGCTAACCAGTCCTGCATTATCGGATGCGCGATAGAACAGATGGTATACCTCGCCTTCGTTTAGAGTAATGCCCATACCTGCCTCGAATTCAGTTACGGTGAAGGTTGCTGTATATTCAGCTACAGGCCCGCCAGCCCATACAACCCACCATTCCCCTGGGAACGGGGCACCTGTCAGGGAAACTTCTATCCTAACAAGGCCTGACTGGTTATCTGTTGCATAGAGCCATATCGGCGTATCGGATGTGACATAGTCCATGTCCTCAATTATTGATGACTTGATGCTAGGCTGTAAGTAACCCTTCTCAATAGTTGGTGCTGTCTCATTTAGGAGAGGGTTATAGTAAATCTTCTGCTTGGTTGGCAAATATTCCTCATAATGGCTTACATTGTCTATCGCCCTGTGGTACAATATGAACGGCTTGGATGTGTTATATGTCTCATACCAGCTGTCTAAGAAGTCTTGACCGAAGTGGTCTATCAGAGTGAAGCAGTATTTCTTGCCTTCAGAGACATTCTCGAATGTCTTCCATTCGTATAAACTCGGGTCACCAATCCCCGTACTTTCAAATTTATACTGTATGTGTTTGACTCCGCTGTCCCATATGTGTGGGTCAACGGCACTGAAGCATATTGGAGTAGTTGCATTGACTGTATGGACGGTCTCACCGACTTCTTCCTGAATTACTTGGACTGGTTCACCATATTCCTTGATGCTTATCGGAGGTGTGCAGTCGACAATGATGTCAGGCACGTGTATCTCCTCGCTCCAGTTGTTGTAATCAACGGCATAGTAATGAAGTTCGTATTTGCCACATTCATCAAACCAGTCACCAAGACATATGTAGTCACCACAATATCGAGTCCACTCGATCAATGGTATCCACTCACCTACAGCATTCACGGTAACATCTCTTATAATAAGTAGATAAGTTGAACCATCTTTCACAATGCTCTCAACGGAATAATATCCATCGTTACGACAATCTACGTCCCATTCTATGTACATATAGTCTCCTGAACTCCAGTTTCCATCACCATCTGGATCTATAGCGTCATAATACCATCCAATCTCATCATTAGTTACAGGGTCAAAGAGTACGCCAAAGTGTGGATCCCAATACATTAAACCACCGATCTGATTGGATAACAATCTAACCTCGTATTCACTGGTCTGCCAGAACCATAGAGTGTACTCAAGATATTGCACGCCCGTCTGGCAATCCTCGTTCTCTGGATAATCGCTAGCATTGAGGCATACATCGGTGTCATCCCTGATATAGTAAAGGTTGTCTCCAGCAGTGAAGTTTATTCCATCGAATACCAGTTCTGTTTGAGGAGCCATATCGTCAACACCAACATACCATTCATTTGGCTGTTCGGTATTGCACAAGTCGTCCTTGCTGAAGTAGTAGAGCGTGTGGTTGCATCCGTGGTCGAAGAATTCTTCTCCCGGATATGCGTAGGGCATCCACCAGATGTAGCCGCCGTAGTAGTTTTCAACATACTGCGACCAGTTGGCTTCCCAGTCTTCCTGCGGCATGCATTTGTCGATCCAGAAGAGGGAGCTATTGGTCCAGTTGATGTAGCTCTCATAGTCGGAAACCGTGATGTCGCTGCCGTTGATGGCACCTTCGGTTTCAGGCGTCGGCCAGAACTCGTATTTCTCGGTGTCTGGATTCCACCATCTCCAGCGGAAGAACGTATTGTCCTGCCAGTTGTACGGATATATGCAGGGTTCCGTGCCGTTGCGGGTGTGGTTGGCATAGAAGTGGAAATCGTCTTTTTTGCAGATAACGGTGGGCAAAGTATCCCATGGCTTGTACCAGTAATCCTCTTCATTAGCAGAGCTGTCGCCATCATTCTTGGGTATCCAGGGGTGGTCGCCCCACGAGATGTTGAGATCTGTTTCAGGTGCAGTACCGTCAACATACCAGCGTTCATGATGTAATTTACTGGTATGGCAGAGATAATCCTTCGCGAAGTAGTAGAATTCATGGATGCAGTCCTCCGGCAGATGTATACCCTCTTCCTCGTCGTAGATGTACCAGTAGTAGCTGTATATTTCCTCATCTTCTTCTGTTATTCCTGGGATGTTGCCACCCAATACACCGCTCTCATATGGATATTCCTCGCCCTGATATTCATATCTCCAGTATATGCCGCTGACACCGACCTTGCACTGGTTGTCTGGATAGTCGGTGGCGTTCAGTCCGATTCGGGCACATGCCCTGAGGAAGCCG
>JAYEJS010000015.1 GCA_034660695.1 Candidatus Thermoplasmatota archaeon
GAAAGAAAACTTCCTATAAGGGAAAGCATCTCTCCAAGGAAAGAAAACTTCCTATAAGGGAAAGCATCTCTCCAAGGAAAGAAAACTTCCTATAAGGGAAAGCATCTCTCCAAGGAAAGAAAACTTCTTTTCATGAAGCCTTCTTCCAAAAAAAGGGGTTCTATGATGAGGATCTTGAGTGCTGAAAACTTCACCACCTGTCGTTACATCCTTCGGTTAGTTAGGGGTAATGTCCAATAACATGTTACACAAATTCCGCTGAATTTTTATAGAAGTTGTTCATATCCTCACGCAAGGGATGGGATATGAAAAAGATAGTTTATTCTTGGGAAGAGATACATAGGTATTTCCCTCCAGAGAAAGTTGCAAAACTCCGAATGGATCTCATGGAAGAATACAGATCTGGAGAGTTTTCAAAAAAAGAACTCATGCAGAAATACAGGATGTCAAGAAAGACATTCTACAATACTATCGAGAGATATAAAGGTATCACTCCCCGTTACAATTTCTTGAGAATTATCTCTCCAATCCTTCAGGAGTTTAGTGTAATATCTCGGTGGACATTACCGCTAGGTTATCATGGACTTTCTTCTTTCAGTCGTTTCTTTAATTCCTGTATCAACGTCACCGGTGTTGGATCGATATTTCTCAATACGGCAAGATAATTGCTCACGTAGTCGCCCAGGTAGATGGCATACACAAGTTGCGAGAGATTGTCTTCCCCTTCAGCAAAAATTTCTATCACATCGGCTTTTTCCTGGTAAATTTCTTTCATGAACTCGAAACGTTTCTTTACCTGCACATCCTCCTTTTTACATCTGAGAAAAATGCATGTGACATTATTTTTTTCTTTGCCTTCCCACGCCATGAGTTCATTGTGGTTTGCCTCTGGCAGGGAAAAGTCGAAAGCCATCGTTTTGGCATTCTCATTCAGCTGCTGGTGCCATCTCTTTGCTACTGGAGCTAGAAAATCGTGGCCATAAATAAGAGTGATACCGTTCATTTTCAATGCAATCTGCTTTGCATGGTTATTTTTTACAGACACATCTATCTTTATTTTCTCTCTCAATTTTGTTGAAGTTTTTACAACATTCCGAATATTGCATTTTTCTACCAATCCGAGCCTTTCCAGAATTGCCATTGCGGGAAAAAGCAGGTAGGCAAGAGCTGCCCTCGGCTGCATCCCTGAAGGAATCTTTATATGGCAGTCTGCTTTGCCGGATAATTTTTCCAGCTCTCCTCCAGATGATATCGAAATTATTTTGCATCTTCGTTTTACTGCCTGATTGAAGCAGGATATCGTTTCTTCCGTATTTCCGCTGTAACTCATTGCAATAAAAAGACTTTTTTCATTGATAAATGCCGGCAGCTCATATCCTCTGTTTATGAAAATAGGAACCTTGCTTTCATATTTGAATAAAGAACTCAGTATTTCCCCGCCCATGGCAGACCCCCCCATTCCAGCAATGACAACATTTTTTCTATTAAACTCAAAATGAAGTGGAGCATTAGCCCCTATTCTGACAGCTTCCTCGATCTGCTCGGGAAATTTTTCCATTGCTTCAAGCATGCCCTGTTTGTCTATCTCTGCTATCCCGCCGGTATCATCCAGATTCAACAAATCACCCTTTCTTAATTTCTTTTGGGTTTATTAATTCTTGGATTTTTGTGGATGGACTAAAACTTTCCCAGAATTTAAGAAAATGCCCTATTTCCTGCCGAATAATACTTTAATCAGATAATATATTGATGATTTCGTAATGCAAAGCAGTTCTGCCATTGCTCGAGAAGTAAATCTATATGTTCCATCATAATCTTTTAGCTTTTAACAATCGTTAATTTTAAATATCATAGTACAGTACAATACATGAATGGTCGAAAAAACTGGAAAATGAGGTGATAAAATGAAGTATGGAAAATATATGGTTGCTTTTGTAGTGTTTTTGTTGACCTCTTCATTCACTGGTTTGTTGGCAACAGATGCGATCCAGAATGGTGACAATAACCCGCCAAATCCGCCCGAAATAACAGGGCCCACGTCCGGGATTATTAAAGAGACATATAAGTACAATATAACTCTGACTGATCCCGACCCGGATGATTTGATGTTCGATCTTGAGATTGATTTTGGTGACGGAATTGAATATGTCGACTGCGGATGTGGGAAATCATGGCGTAACGGCACGGTCGTGGAGGTTTACCACAGTTGGAAAAAAGTTGGCAATTATGGAATAACGGCAAGAATCCGGGATGCCTCAGGGGAATGGAGCGAATGGTCGGAGTCATTGGCCGTCAGCATGCCGAAGACATTTCAAAATCCTTTCCGGACATTATTGGGAAGAAACATACTGCCGGGAATATTTGGCATCGCTTTCAATCGTGCCCGATCGCACATACTTCAATAAATAATCTTTAAATACACTGAGAGAATTCACTCCTTGTGAGGCGAATGAAGTGGAAGGGTTTATTATGTATTCTAATTGCAATACTGTTCTTGATGCCCGTGCTTGCGGTGGAAAATGGAGGTGAAAATAAAGCATGCAACTGTTTTGACGGCAATTCGCAATATGTATGCAGTGTAATGGGTGTCATGCCTGAGTTGGATCCGGGAGAGCAATCGCCCAAGCCATGCATCGGCAATCCACCAAGCCAGTTCAGCTGGACGGACAACGGGGGTGATTGGACAACCCCGGCAAAGTATCAGGGGAATTGTGGCAGTTGCTGGGATTTTGCGGCTGTATCTGTACTGGAAAGCATTATCAACATCAGGGAAGGTGTCTCACGTCTGAATCCCGATTTGTCGGAACAATATGTGATGTCGTGCCTTCCAGCATCTGGAGGATGCAGAGGAGGCGATCCTTATCTGGCTTTCAAGTACATCATGTCCACATCTTCAGAAGGTAATTACCGCAATGGAATAGTCTTGGAAAGTTGTTTTCCTTACGAAGCGAATGATGATGTTCCGTGTTCGGCAAAATGCAACGACTGGGAAAGCAAACTCATCCCCATTTCCGATTACGGGTACTGGCTTCCTGACGGTTCGGAAAATGATAGGGATAGAATAAAAACGCAGGTAATGAATGACGGACCGGTAGCGACATTTATGGAAGCCACAGAGGAATTCATGGAATGGGGGCTTTACAATCACAGTTCGGAGGATTATTATGGCTATCCCGGACCAACATACGGCATAAATCACTGCATCGCGATCGTTGGCTGGAAAGATGATCCAAATATCGGAAATGGTGGTTACTGGATTGCCAAAAACAGCTGGGGCACATATTGGGCACATAACGGCTTTTTCAACATAGAATATGGTAGCCTCAACATCGACAACTACAGGATTGTATGGGTGGACTATGATGCAGACAGCACTGACTGGGCACCGGTAGCCGAGGCAGGAAAAACATATCACGGAAGCGTAGGCGAAGAAATCACCTTTGACGGAAGCGACAGTTGTGACGCAGAGGGTAACATCGAGTCATGGCACTGGGATTTTGGAGATGGGAGCAGCAGCGAGGGGGAAAAGGTGACACATTCATATGATAACAGGGGCATATACACTGTCTCCTTGAATGTAACTGACGAGATAGGAAAGCAAGGCACGGACAGGGCAGTTGCTTTTGTGGACATGTGGATGGAAGGAGACAAATGGACATATGATATAGGAGAAATCAACATCCAAATGGGAGATGGAACAGATAGTTCGTTGCACGCAAACATAGGTGATTTGAAAATAACTGTTGAAGAGGGAGAGTTCACATTGGGCTGCAGAGGCAGAGTAAAAGGGGATTTTGATGTGTCATCGATGCCACCCTTGGATTTTACAGGAAATTTACTCTTTGTTATTGTGCAAGGTGTCATCGACATGGATAGGGATTTTGGAATCGAAGGCATTGATATAACTGTCCGTGGAGTGGCAACCGTAAGATTTGAGACAGCCCCCATTCCACTGCCGGTTCCCTTCAAAGTTGAGATCAATGTTGCTTTTGATTCACCTTTTTATTTGATAGATTTCCCACTTTATACTGGAAAAGAGTGGGATACACCTCCATCAAGTGTTGCCATAGAGGGCGCAGCATCTGCATTATTCGGAATGATCAAAATGCCCATCCAATATGAAATTGAACTGGGAGCATTGAATGGGAAATGCATTGGGACAGAAATTGTGAATGTTGAGGCAGGCAATTATGAGGCATATGAAATTTCCTATCTCGACATGATAAAGATTTATTTCTCCCCAGATACAGCAAATATAATAAAAATATCTGGGTCGTATGAAGAAAATAGCATATATGGGGAATTGAAATCGACAAATTATGAATAAAGCCTATTCATTAACCCGCGATAATGCCATCCACCCTTATCTTTATATACACCGTCCTATATTTGGGTAAAAGTTTAATCATCAATCAGGTGAACAAAGTGCCAACAAAACATCATCCAAGGAGAGGTTCGCAGGGGTATTCTCCCCGAAAAAGGGCAAGGTCAGAGGTACCTAGAATTCAATCATGGTCTGAGGGGGGTAAAAAGCCCCGTCTTCAGGGATTTGCAGGATATAAGGCAGGCATGACCCACGTGTTCATGGTGGATTACCGTCCAACTTCCACTACATCGGGCCAAGAAGTGATGGTGCCCGTTACCATCGTTGAAACCCCGCCGATGAAAATTGCTGCAATAAGATTGTATAAGTCCACTCCCTACGGATTGAAAACATTGACGGAGGTACGGGCGGATAATGTTGATGAGTTGAAAGGCAGAATCCCGGTACCGAAGAAAAAGCCCGGAGGGCTGGAAAATAAAGATTTTGATGATATCAGGGTTATCGCTTACACGAAGCCGGAGGAAGTAACCGGTGTGCCTAAAAAACTGCCCGAAATAATGGAAATAAGAATCGGTGGCGGAAGTAAGGAGGAACAGCTCAATTACGCCAAGGAAATTCTCGGCAAGGAAATAGATATATCAAATATATACACAGACGGCAGCATGGTGGATATCGCAGCAATTACGAAGGGAAAAGGTTTCCAGAGTGCTACGAAGAGATGGGGCTTGAAATTATTAACCCATAAAAACAGGAAACATCGCAGGATGGCGGGAACTCTCGGACCGTGGCTGTCATGGGTCCGTTCTACTGTTCCGCAGGCGGGGCAGGTTGGTTACCATCACAGGGTAGAATATAACAAAAGGATATTAAAAATAGGAGAAAATGGAGAGGGAATTACTCCCGATGGCGGATTTTTGCATTACGGCATTGTAAGAAATAAATACATTATCATTCACGGGTCTATACCAGGGCCTACAAAGAGGTTGATACGGATAAGGGATGCAATCAGATATACAAAGGGAGTGAAGATTGAAAAGCCGGAGATAACCTACATCTCTACGATGAGTAAGCAGGGGGTATAATGAAAGCGAAGGTTTATGGAATGGATGGAAAAGTCGTGGATGAAATCTCTCTCCCATCGGATTTTAGTGAGGGGTTTCGCCCGGATATCATACGAAAGGCCGTAAACGTAATGAGAGCCAACAGGCGTCAGCCATATGGCGTGGAGGAAACAGCGGGTAAGAAACACCCTATGGAGCCGTGGAGTCCTGGGAGGGGGGTGTCCAGAGTTCCGAGATTAACACAGGGAAGGCGGGCTGTCTTCATGCCCGGTACTGTTGGTGGAAGAGTTGCACATCCTCCCAAGCCGGAGAAAAATTGGGGCAAAAAGATAAACAAGAAAGAAATGGCCTTGGCAAGAAAATCTGCTCTTTCTACTTTAGCAATTGAAGAGATCGTCAAAAAGAGAGGACATGTATTTGAGGAAGGGCTTTCGTTGCCGGTTGTTGTGGAGAATGATTTTGAAAAACTTGACAAGACGAAGAATGTCATAGATACAATGAAAAAGATAGGGGTATACACCGATGTTGAAAGGGCTAAAAAAGGTAGACATATAAGGGCAGGAAAGGGAAAATTAAGGGGAAGAAAATACAAAATCCCAAAATCATTGCTCATCGTCGTAAAGGATAAGGAAAAAATTAAAAAGGCAGCTGGCAATTTGATTGGAGTGGACATCATCACGCCTGAAGAAATAAATGTCGAACATCTCGCCCCTGGGGGAGACGCCGGCCGTCTTACAGTATTTACTGTCGATGCCATAAAGTCGATGGAGGAAAAAGCATGAATCCATATGATATAATATTCCATCCGTATGTCACAGAAAAATCCATGATGCTGATGGAGAATGACAATGCTTTGCAATTTGTGGTAAACATGAAATCAAACAAAAAGGAAATAAAAGAAGCGGCGGAAAAAATGTTTGATGTTAAAGCGGAAAAAGTCTCTACAAGAATAGGAAAGAATGGAAAGATAGCCGTCGTGAAACTTGCGCCCGAATACGTGGCAGAGGATATTGGAATGAGGATAGGTATATTCTAGGTGATAAAATGGGAAAGAGATTGATACATCAGAGGAGAGGTTTTGCAAATACGCCATATCTCAGTCCGTCGTTCAAACACAAGGGACCTGTTTCTTATCCTTCTATGATTGAAGGCAAAGGAGTAGTCAGCAATATAATACACAATCCGGGTACGTCATCTCCTCTCTCGATAGTTGAGATGGAGGACGGAAAAAAAATTAAAATGCTTGCCACGGAAGGAGCGATGGTAGGAGAAAAAATTCATTTCACAAACGAAAGCATTATAAAGCCGGGAAATGTCATCCCACTCGGTTCAATCCCTGAGGGAACACCAATATATAATATCGAAAATAGACCTGGCGATGGGGGGAAATTCGCTCGCTCAGGAGGAAATTACGCCACCATCATATCTCATGGAAACATGGTCATAGTCAAGCTTCCGTCTGGCACCCAGAAAAAGTTTGATGGCAGATGCAGGGCAACCATAGGCGTTGCGGCGGGTGGCGGCAGGGGTGAAAAACCTTTCATGAAGGCAGGGAAAAGGTACCATGCAGTTAAGCCGAAAGCAAGAATTTATCCCACGGTCAGGGGTGTTGCCATGAACGCTGTGGATCATCCTCACGGCGGCGGTGCTCATCAGCATGTTGGAAAGCCATCAACGGTTAGTAGAAGAGTCCCACCTGGAAGAAAAGTTGGAAACATATCGGCGAGGAGAACTGGTAAGAGGTAAAAAAATGGTAAGAAGGTCAATTAGAAAAAAGAAACTTGAAATCGGGGCAAAAAAAGAATTCACCTATCGCGGCTTGACCGTAGATGAAATGAAAAATATGTCTATCGATGAATTTTTGTCATATCTTCCTTCGAGGGAAAGAAGAAGTTTAAACAGGGGCCTGACCAAGGGGCAGGACAAGTTACTACGGAATATCAAAAATGCCGATGAAGGAAAAGTGATAAAGACACATCTTAGAAGCATGGTGATACTGCCCGATTTCTTTGATCATCATATCGCAGTTCATAACGGGAAGGAGTTTGTTACATTGAACATTAAACCCGAGATGGTCGGGCATTATCTCGGCGAGTTTGCATTAACAAGAAAGGAAGTGAAACATGCGGGGCCCGGAGTGGGTGCAACCCGTTCTTCGAAATATATGCCGTTGAAATGATACCATGAAATATTCAGCAGAAAAAAATCCAGAAAAAAGTGCAAGGGCGTATGGTGGGGAGTTTCATTGCTCTCCAAAACATTCCCAGAATATTATGAGGACAATTAAAGGAATGAAAATAGATGATGCCAAACAATTGCTGGAGGATGTGATAGCGTTGAAACGCCCAATTCCATTCAAAACGCATCTTACCAGCGTATCCCATAGGAAAGGTATTGGGCCTGGAGCATATCCGCAGAAAGCTTCCAAGTACATACTGGAGGTATTGAAAAATGCTGAAAATAATGCGGAGTACAAAGGATTGGATACCGAGAATATGATAATAACTCATGCATCGGCATACCAGGGAAGAAAAGTAAAAGGCATAATGCCCCGTGCTTTCGGAAGGTCGTCACCAAAAAATGAACAGACAACAAACATGGAAATAATAGTAGAGGAGAAAGAATAATATGGCCATAGAACGTAAATTCGTAGTTGAGGGAGAAAAGCGGATGCTTATCAAGGAATACTTGAAGAAGGAAACGGAAAGAGCAGGATTTGGGGGGCTTGAGATACGGAGGACACCCATGGGTACGCTCATCTCTTTATTGACCGAAAGGCCGGGTATTATCATAGGGCGCGGAGGAAAAAATATAAAAAGACTGACAGATGATCTGGCCGAGAAATTTGAAATAGAGAACCCACAGATAGAAATAGAAGAGGTAGGAAATAAAGCGCCGTTGAACGGCCAGATAATGGCTCATAAAGTTGCCATGGCCCTTGAGAGGGGATGGCATTTCAGGAGAGTGGGACATTCCACAGTGAGGAGAATAATGGGCTCAGGGTCAAGAGGGTGTCAGATCATAATTTCAGGCAAAATTACAGGGGCAAGGCACAGAACAGGAAAATTTACCGAGGGACATGTAAAATACTGTGGAGAAGTAGCAAAGGAAGTTATGGACGTAGGCATGGCGGTTGCCAAGAAAAAACCTGGTATTTTGGGGATCAAAGTCAGAATAATGAAACCTGGAGCAAAAATGCCTGACGAAATAGATATTCTTTCAGAATCACCGGTCGAAAAAGTGGAGGAAAAAACTGAGGAAGTTAAAAAGGAAGAGATAAGCGAGGATAAACTCGAAAAAATTGCTCTGGACGATCTGCCAGGAATTGGCGAGAGCATGATGAAACAACTTAAAAAGGCAGGAGTGAAAGATATAAAAGAATTGTATGAAATGAGTGTGGAGGATTTGGTGGGGATAAAAGGCATCGGAATCAAAAAGGCAGAGAAATTGAAGGCGGCTGTCGAAAAAGCGGTGAAATAAAATGAAGGTTAAGGAAATGAGGGAACTGAGCGGTGAAGAAAAAATAGCGAAGTTGAAAGATTGGAGAAATGAGTTAATGGAGGAACACGGGAGGGCAGCCATGGGCGGTTCGCCTCCGTCACCTGGAAAAATCAGGTGGATTCGCAAGAACATTGCGAGAATGATAACCGTAATGAAGGAGGAAGGAGAACTGAATGAGTGACATATGTCCTGTCTGTGGCCTGCCCAAGGAACTGTGCGTATGTGAAAAGATTGCCAGGGAAGGGCAAGAGATAAAGATATATACTGAAAAAAGAAGGTATGGAAAAATGATGACTGTGATATCCGGCGTGGATTCATCCGATATAGACATGGAAGGGTTGTGCAGAGATTTGAAGAAGTGCTGTGCATGCGGAGGGACTGTAAAAGACAAAAAAATAGAGCTTCAAGGAGAACACAAAGAAAAGACAAAAAAAAGGCTTGAGGAATTGGGATTTGCGGTAGAGGTGAAATGATGAACACAAAAAAATTTATGAAAGACGAATTCATAGGCTTGCCGGTACAAATAGAT
Organism: Candidatus Thermoplasmatota archaeon; assembly: GCA_034660695.1. NCBI lineage: Archaea > Methanobacteriati > Thermoplasmatota > Thermoplasmatota archaeon. The sequence continues at coordinate 9,416 of JAYEJS010000015.1, forward strand.
GACTGTACGGATCCATCGCTTCGTGGCGTTGAAGGGACGATAATAGACGAAACGAAAAATATGCTGGTGATAGAGAGCGAAAAAATAAGAAAAGTTGCAAAGGACATTGCCGTATTCAGAATAAATGGTATTGCCATCAATGGAAATAAAATAAAATATCGTCCGGAAGATAGGATAAGGAAGATAAAATGATAGGAATAAACGTTAAAGAACCCAAAAAGAAATGCAGCGACAGAAATTGTCCATTTCATGGTACGCTTCCAGTAAGAGGAGTAATATTGACTGGGAAAATTGTATCTGATGCCATGGATAAGACCGTAGTCATGGAAAAGACGAGGATGCATTATGTGCCGAAGTACGAAAGGTACGAGAAGAGAACAAGCAGATATGCAGCACATTTACCCCCATGCATAGAAGCGAAAAAGGGTGATGAAGTTACCATTATGGAATGTCGTCCATTGAGTAAGACTGTATCATTTGTTGTGGTAGAGGGAAAATGAAAGGAATTTCAGCAAAAGTAACGAGAGGTTTGTCAACCGGCTCAAGGCTGGAATGTGTCGACAATACCGGGGCGAGAGTAGTTGAGATAATATCCGTTAAACATATAAAGACAACTCGCCGCCAGTATCCGTCAGCCGGCGTGGGGGACATAGTGACTGTAAGTGTTAAGAAGGGTAAGCCTGAGATGAAGCGGCAGATATTCAATGCAGTCATAGTTAGACAGAGAATGCCATACAGGCGTCCGGACGGTATGAAAGTCCAATTTGAGGATAATGCAGCCGTAATCGTAACTCCCGAGGGCGATTTAAAAGGCTCTGCAATAAAAGGTCCTGTGGCGAGAGAAGCAGCAGAAAGATGGCCGCGTATATCTGCCACGGCGTCAACTATAGTGTGATAATATGAAATCGAAACAGCCAAGAAAACAAAGGAAAAATCTGTACAATGCTCCCTTACATTACAGGCGTAAGTGGCTTGCATCTCATCTTGCAGAGGATTTGATAGTGAAGTACAATAAGAGGAGTGCTCCTGTGGTAAGGGGGGATACGGTTAAGGTTGTAAGAGGCGAGTTTAAAAATCACGTTGACAAGGTGAGAGAAGTATATCCCAAGAAACAATTAATAGAAGTCGAAGGGGTTGTTACCACAAAAGTGGACGGGAGCAAAGTTCCTCGCCCTGTTCACCCCTCAAATGTTATTATAACCAAGATGAATTTTACGGATACATGGAGAAGAGAAAAACTTGAGAGAGGGTTATCCGAAGAAGCAAAGAAAGAAATAGAACTGGAAGCAGAAAAGCAGATAGAGGAAGAGAGGCTCGAGGAAGAAAGGAGGAAAGAAGAGGAGGCAAGAAAGAAGGAGGAAGAAGAGAAAGCAGCAGAAGAAGTCGAGGGGGCTGAAGAGCTGCCAGGGAAGGAAGCAGAGGAAAAGCCAGTGGAAGAAGAGAAAGAAGAAGCAGTTGAAGAAACTGGAGCAACAGAGGAAAAACCCGAGGCAGAGAAAGAAGAAATCGAGGAAGTCAAGGCAAAGGAAGAGGCAGAGAAAGAAGAAAAGCGTGATCATGAAAAAACAGTGCAATCGAAAGATTTAAATAGCAAAGATATTGAGGAATGATAAAGTGGCACATTTGAAAAGAATAACGGTTCCGAAGACATGGCCCGTGGAAAGAAAAACAAAAAAGTGGTCTATAAGACCGTCGCTGGGCCCACATCCGCTGGAGAGAAGCGTTCCATTGTTATTGGTGGTGAGAGATTATCTCAAATATGCAGATACCGCAAGGGGTGCAAAAAAGATAATAAGTTCGAGAGAGATAATGGTGGACGGTAGTGTTAGAAGAGACCCAAAATTTCCCTGTGGTCTTATGGATGTTATTTCTATTCCCAAGGTGAAAGAGAACTACCGTGTGCTTGTTGACTCGCGGGGTATAATCCGTGTTATGCCCATTTCTCCTGAGGAAGCAAAATGGAAACTTTGCAGGGTAGAAAAAAAGACCATTATTAAAGGCGGAAAGACTCAATTGAACCTTCACGATGGTAGAAATATCGTTGTCGAAGGCAAATACAAAACCGGCGACGTGTTAAAAATATCCGTCCCGGATCAGAAAATTTTGGATGTTTTACCTTTTGACAAAGGCAGTATGGCAATGATAACAAATGGAAAACATGCCGGCGAGATCGCCGAAATAGAAGACACGGAAATCACCAGAAGTTCAAGGCCGAATGTTGTGAAACTCAAAGGTTTTTCCACTATAAAGCCTTATGTCTTTCCAGTAGGAAAAGATAAACCATTAATAAAACTTCCAGAGGTGAATATATATGGCTGATATTAGGGCGCCTAAAATTGAAAAAGTAACAGTGAATATAGGTGTGGGTGAGGGGGGAGAGCGGCTTCGCAAGGCAGAGCAGGTGCTGGAAGAGCTGACCCATCAGAAACCGGTATTAATGATATCAAGGACAATAAATAAGGAATGGGGAATAAGAAAAGGTATGCCGATAGGATGCAAAGTAACCCTCCGGAATGAAAAAGCCATGGATTTTTTGAAGAGGGCTTTATGGACGAGAAACAATAAAGTGGCGGATTGGTCATTTGATGATGAAGGAAACATTTCTTTTGGTATACCTGACCATACCGAATTCAAAGAGATGAAGTATGACCCGAAAATAGGGATATTTGGGATGGATGTCTGTGTAACCCTGGAGAGAGCGGGGTACAGAATAAAAAGGAGAAGAATAGAGAAAAAAAAGATACCTAAGAGCCATCGTTTGACTAAAGAGGATACAATAAATTTTCTCAAAAATACGTTGAACGTTGAGGTGGTATGATGATGAAAATAAAAGAGAAGAAAAAGGACTACGGGCGGAAAAAAGGCTGCGTTAGGTGTGGGAGGAGGAGGGGGCTTATAAGAAGGTATGGGTTGCATCTATGTCGTCAGTGCTTCCGTGAGACAGCAGAGGAAATGGGTTTCAAGAAGTACTCATAATAATCTGTTTTTATTTTTTATTCCACAAATAATTTTAATACCTTATACTTTTTGGAGATAAAATGGGAAATATGAAACGTTATATTCGCCAGCCCATCGTTTCAGTGTTGGGACATGTTGACCATGGGAAAACAACGTTACTAGACTACATAAGGGGAACTGCTGTAACGGCAAGAGAGGCGGGTGCGATAACACAGCACATAGGTGCAACTGAGGTTCCTATAGGGATAATACACGAGTTATGCGGAAAACTGCTGGGCGGGAAAAAATTCAATATTCCTGGACTGCTTTTTATAGATACACCAGGGCATCATGCCTTTACCACCCTTCGATCCAGAGGAGGGGCACTGGCTGACCTGGCAGTCTTAGTGGTCGATATAAATGACGGGCTTATGCCCCAATCTTTGGAAGCAATAAATATATTAAAAAGTTATAAGACTCCTTTTGTTGTTACCATCAATAAAATAGACACTATTCAGGGATGGAAAAAGGTAGATGGGTGTATGGAGAAGCGTCTGGAACAGCAGAACAGTCGAACCCGACAGATATTTGAAGAAAAGTTTTATGATATGGTTGAAAAACTTTTTGAACAGGGTTTTTCTTCAGATAGATATGATAGAATAAGAAATTTCAAGAAAAATGTGGCACTGATACCTATTTCCGCAAAAAGCGGTGAGGGAGTACCGGAGCTGCTCATGATTTTGGTAGGGCTTGCACAGCGTTTTCTTGAAGACAACCTTTTAACCGAGAATGGGCCTGCCGAGGGAACGGTCTTGGAAGTAAAAGAGGAAAAAGGATTGGGAACAACCATAGACGTTATCATATACGGCGGAACGATAAAGAAAGGAGATACAATTGTTATTGGCGGGAAAAGCAAGCCGTGCATTACTTCGATAAGAGCGCTGTTAAAGCCGAAGCCGCTTGATGAGATAAGGGATCCCTCGGAAAAGTTCAGCAATGTAAAAGAAGCAATTGCAGCCACAGGAATAAAAATAGCTGCTCCCGGACTTGAAGATGTTTTTTCTGGAGCGCCGCTCAGAGTTGCAGGAAAGAATTTAGAAGCTGATATAGACAAAATAAAAAATGAAATGAAAACAGATATAAAAACATCAGAGGAAGGACTAATAATAAAAGCAGATGCCATAGGTTCCCTTGAGGCACTTGTACATATTTTTAAAGATACGCCGATAAGAAAGGCTGATGTTGGGCCTGTCTCAAAGAAGGATGTTGTGGAAGCAAAAACAAATGTCAATCCCGTCAACAGAGTCGTTCTTGGCTTCAACGTGAAAGTTTTGCCCGAGGCGGAGAAGGAAATGGTTTCTTTCGATGTTAACATAATCAATAGTAAGGTTATCTATCATCTTCTGGACAGTTTCGAAGAATGGAAAGAGCAAAAAATTAGAGAAATCGAGGAAGAAAGAAGAAAGGAAATCGTTCATCCAGGCATGATACTTTTTCTTCCAGATTGTACATTTAGGGTTAGCAAGCCCGCAGTAATTGGCATGCGGGTGCTTGCTGGAGAAATAAGGCCAGAGCAAAAACTGATGCGAGAAGACGGAAAAATCATCGGAAAAATAAAGAGCATACAGAAAGAGGGCAAGACCATAGAAAAAGCCATACAGGGAATGGAAGTTGCCATATCTATTGAAGGAGCCACAGTAGGAAGGCAGATAAAGCCCGAGGATGTACTTTACGTTGATATGCCAAAAGAAGCGGTTAAAAAACTCATTAACATGGATATATCCCAAGACGAGAGGGATATCATAGACAAAGTAATAAAAATAAAAAGGAAGAGCGACAAGTTCTGGGGCACGTAATAGATACCTTTTTATATCAAAAAAACATGTTTTAGTTGGTGAGGTACAATGAAAATTAAAATAGGAATAATATTGACGGTTGTTGCACTGCTTATCGGGACAGCAGCAACTGCAGGAGTGAATACAGGTTTTTTTGAAAGCACCGAAGGAAA
>JAYEJS010000016.1 GCA_034660695.1 Candidatus Thermoplasmatota archaeon
CCGAAAGAAGCCATAAAGATACAAGGACGTAAAGAGGACTTGTATAGAATAAGAATAGGGAATTACAGGGTTTTATATTACATAGACAAACAATCATCAACCATTTTTATTTTAAAGGTGGATAAAAGACCAAGAGTTTATAGAAAATGAATCCATACAAAAAAGATGGCGGAGACAGACACCCTAACGAGTGGACAAGCACGGAAGTACAAAAACAAAAGATAAAAAAAGGGAAAGAGGTTTTGTATGTGGAATTTGTTGCTGTGTTTAGACGTATACAGTCCAGTAGGCAAAGCAATCATTAAATATCCTCACCAAATATAGGAACATGGAAGTTAATAAATTAATAAAAAAAGGGAACGCCGTAATTCTTATCGAGTGGATTAAAAAACATTCAGATAAAGAATATGCAACCCTACTAGATAAAGCAGAAGCAGACACTCGTAAAAAACTTAATCTAAGGTGATTATTTGGTTTGTCTGGATACATCCTTCATAGCAGATTTATTTCGTAAGGATAAAGAGGCAATTAGAAAACTGGAAGAATTCATAGAGAAAAATGAGAAATTGGTTACTGCTATTATAAACGTTGCAGAACTATACAAGGGAGCTTATGGTCACTACAGAAAGGAAGAAAAAATAAAAGAGGTGGACGAACTATCCCAAATAATTTTTGTGCTGGAAATGAACATTAGGGCAGCGAAAAACTATGGTTATTACTGCCAATACCTAAAAGGAAGAGGAAAAATGATTGATGATAGGGATATTCTCATTGCATCAATTATTCTTTCATATGGAGAAGACAAAATTGTAACAAGAAATGTAGAACATTTTAGAAGAATAGAAGAAATCGAAGTAATAGAATACTGAGTTTCTGAAGCCAAACAAATCATAGAAGATAGTAGAGATGGTGGAGGAAAGAAATATATTTATATATCTGTGATGGTTTTGATTTCATTATGACCAGCGAAGTTATACTGAAAGATATACACAAGGAGCTTTTGTTCATCCGTAGAAAACTTGAGGAATTGGAAGAAATCATTTTGCCAACCGAAAAATTGTCAGAAGAAGAATTAAAAGAATTAAGAAAGTTGAAAAATGATTCTAACAATGAATATGTTGAGTGGAATGAAAATGTGGATATTTTTTGAAAATGTTTAAAATCGTTCTTCATAAAGAGGGTAGAAGGAGAGGAAGATTTATACAGAGTTAGAGTGGGGAAATATCGATTATTTTATTCGGTGGATAAAAAGAACGAGTTAGTGAAAGTATTGGATATGGAAACGAGAGAAAAGGCTTACAGATAAAAAGCGTGATAGACTTGAGAAGAGCATAAAAGTGGATGTAAAGAATTTTTACTGCCTTTCTTCCCATGCTTTCAAATCCCGTCTATCCAAACGAAGACCAACTGGTTTACATCCATTTTCGTTCTTATTTTTCTTATTTGCATTTCCATTCATATTCTCACCATACTTTATCTGATATTCTTATTCTTATACATTCGATATCCTATATCCTATCCGTCGGTTCGTCAATAAAAAAAGACAATCAAAAAAAGAAAAAGGGGAAAGAGGGTTTTGTTTGTGGAATTTGTTGCTATGTTTAGTAGGTAATTGATGCAGACCAGATCGCATCTATGCCTACCCTATTTTTACCCAACTTTAGTAAGAAGAAATAAGAATGTTTATAAATCATTTTTTGATGAATATGCATGATGAGAATAGAGATTCCAGAAGATATCCTCTCATCCATTAAAATACCGAGGAACGAGGTGGATAAAACGATAAAAAGAGATCTGGCAATTTCTCTTTATCAGAGGGGGGCTATTTCACTGGGTAAAGCAAGAAAATTGGCTGGCTTGGAAAAATGGGAATTCTTAAAAGAGCTGGAAAAAAGAAAAATTCCCCGGCATTATACAAAAAGAGAATTGAAGGAGGATATAGAATTTGCCAAAAGTGGTTAGCAATTCCTCACCTTTGATTCATTTAGCAAAAATAAAAAAGATTGATTTATTGAAAGAGTTATTTGGGAGGGTAATCGTTCCGCAAGCGGTATATAACGAATGTACCATTGAATCTTTTAAGGAAACAAAGCAGATAAAAGATAAGGAATGGATTACAACTAAAAAAGTAAAAAATGAAAATATGAAGAGGGCTTTGTTGATGTACCTCGATGATGGAGAAGCTGAAGCCATAACACTGGCAGCAGGGGAAAATGCTGATTTACTATTGCTTGATGATTATGATGCACGAGAGTTTGCAAGGAAGTATGGAATTCCAATAACAGGCATTATTGGAATTTTATTGAAGGCAAAATATGTAGGAGAGATAAAAAAGATTAAACCGCATGTAGATAAATTAAGAGAAACCGGGTTCTGGATAAATGATGAACTGTATATGGAAATATTGAAGGAAGCTAAGGAGTAGTTTCTGTTTTTTTATCAAAGAAAATGATGTATCAGACAATTTGTACAATATTTGATTATCTCCTGCAATCTGGAAAAATAGCGGTGGATAAAGAAGGAAAAATTGCATGGATATACAACCCTGAATTGGTGAAGAAATATATGGAAAGGGAAGAACTTGCCGTTAGATAAAGAAATAAAAGTTGTATTCGCTGATGATGAAATAGAAATAAAAGATATGAGAGAAGATTTGGATACTGACTACCCCAGCATTTCTCAAATGAATCCTAAAAATGCCGAAGTATTTTTTACAGCCTTACTTATTATTTTTCAGCAACGGTAAAAATACCTTGAAGTAGAGGGCTTCAAAACGCTTGGAAAATTTGTCAGGCTTAACATCTGAAT
>JAYEJS010000017.1 GCA_034660695.1 Candidatus Thermoplasmatota archaeon
TTTAACTTTAATCGGAATCTGTGCCATATGGGTTAATGTATATGGGTTAATACTATATAAAGGTTTCTTTTTTTTAATGGAGAAACTACCAGAAATCTATGGGTTAATCGGCCGAGTTTCGGTTTGTAAATAAGTTATAGGTAAATTTAAACCGAAAAGGCCAAATTCTTTGCACCCATTGCCTTTATTAATGGAACTCTCATTAAAACCCGAAATCGCAAGGGACTACAAAGGGCCGCAGAAAGTCCGAGTGATCACTGAAAAGTGGTTTGAAGACAATATGTACTGCCCTGCCTGCCCGTCAAGCTTTCTGGAACGCACCCCACCTAATACAAAGGTTGTTGATTTTATTTGTCCCAAATGTGGCGAAAACTACCAGATGAAAAGTATGAGCCATCCATTTGGTTTCAGAGTCATGGACTCTGCTTACGAGCCAAAGATTAATTCCATCAAAAATGGAACATCACCAAATTTTGTTTTCATGCATTATAACAGAACTATCATGAGTGCCCAAGATGTCATGATCGTTCCAAAGTATTTTGTCTCACCAGATATAATCGAAAGAAGAAAACCCTTAAAGCCTAACGCAAGGAGGGCTGGCTGGGTTGGGTCCAACATTCTTCTGGGTAGGCTACCTATTGATGCGAGGATAAGTTTGGTTATCAATGGCTTTATAGTGTCCGAGGAAACGGTCAGAAAATCATGGAAACGATTCTCATTTCTTAGGGAAATATCCGTCTCCTCAAAAGGATGGTTGACCGATGTACTTGCGTGTGTAAGAAAATTGGAAAAAATCGAGTTCATGCTCGATGAGATGTATAGTTTTGAAGAGTCGCTAAGAAAAATGCATCCTAGGAATAAACACATCAAACCGAAGATAAGGCAACAATTGCAGATTTTGAGAGACAGAGGAATTCTGGAGTTTCTCGGGGATGGTAGATATAGGATAATAAGATAGAACACATATTGCTCAATAAAACGAATTATCCTCAAGGATCTTTAACCCAACAGCTATATGAAGACTTTGGCATTAAAGATAGATTTCCGTTATCGATGCTGCAACGTTAAAGAGGATTAGAGGATAAAGAATGAAAGATAGATATTGGAGATAGAGATTGCTCCCCTACCGCTATCCAAATAGAAATAAAAAAAATATTTGATAAGAGAATCAGAGAGTGATTCATCCTCGAATCCTCGAGCTAAACCCAAAGAGTTCTCGCTCTATTTTAGCTAAAAAAGCGTCCATAGGCTGTTTCCATACCCCTCAGAATGTATCCAATCAATCGCATCTTGGACGTGTGTACCACACATAACAATTGGTTTCAACAGGAGAGAATGACCAAAAATTCCTTATATTTTTAGGAATGACACCTTAGCAATACTTTCAAAATCGGTTAATTACCCCTACAAATTCATAAATTTTATTATTTTTTATAAATGCAAACCACGTGTTTTCATGTTTTTCGAGTGTATCCATTTGTCACATTTCATATCCTTGTTTCTACAGCTAAACCTGTTTTGTTTACAATAAAATTAAATATTCGTCCTTATATTAAGGCAACCAAAATATTGAACTCTAAAAACATGATTGAAAAAACAGTTAGATGTCCCCATTGTAAAAACAAAGTCACAATTCAGGGTAATCCTGGAGAAAAAATCTATTTGACATGCCCTAAATGCAACAAAAAAGATATATTTACATTTCCAGAAACAAAGTCAGAATTAAAAACAAAACCCGGTTCTTTTGCAATAGAGGTTGATAGTCTTACTAAAATATATAAGGATGTAATAGCAGTAGATGACCTTTCATTCAATATTCGAACTGGGGAGATCTTTGGTCTTCTTGGTCCTAATGGAGCAGGAAAGACCACAGCGATAAAGGCGATACTTAGTTTAATTCATGTTAATTCAGGTAAAATCAAAATCAATGGATTTGACATTAAAAAGGATGGTATCGAAGCGAAAAAAAATATTGGTTATCTTCCTGAGCGAGTTGCGTTCTATGATAATCTCACTCCTTTGCAGACATTACATTTCTTCTGTGAATTAAAGGGTGCTGATAAATCTGTTGCGAGACCTCTTATAAAGGAGGTTGGACTTGAGGATGCAATAAATAGGAAAGTAGGGACTTTCTCGAAAGGTATGGTTCAATTGCTGGGTGTAACTCAAGTAATGATTGGTAATCCTTCAATTTATATTCTTGATGAACCTATGGCAGGTTTAGATGCCCGGTGGATAAAAACTATTAGAGAAAAGATTAAGATGTTAAACGATCAGGGTGCCACGGTACTTTTTTCATCTCATATTCTAAGTGAGGTAGAGAATATTTGTGATAGAGTTGCAATTATCGACAAAGGTAAACTCATTGCTGAAGACACAGTATCTAATCTGAACAAATATTTACGTATTAAACCGCGTCTTGAAATTTCTATTCCTAGTCTGAAGGGTAGGGTACCAGAGGTAATCCGGGGTGTTGAGGGTGTAGAGGCTGTTGATGCAAAAGATGACAAGCTGTTTGTGACTTGCGAGTCTTCTGTCCGTAGTCAAGTTATAACTACTCTTGAGAAGACAGGTTTTAAAGTTGTTAACATCAAAACAATTGAGCCTTCACTTGAGGAAGCATTTGTGAAATTGATATCTGGGGAGGAAGGTGATGCTTAATGGCCGGAATAAATCCCAAGGTAATTTATACTATTGCAAAGAAAGAATTCTTGGATAACATTAGAAATAAATGGATTATTGTAATAACAATTATTTTTATAATTTTGACAATTGCTTCATCATACCTTGCTGGTGGACAAGCAGGAGGTGATGAGATATTTGGAGGTATGGAAGACACTGTTGTTGCACTTATGAGCATTTATACTCTTCTTATTCCGTTAATTGCAATTATGCTTGGTTTCTCAACAATTGCTGGTGAGGCAGAAAAGGGTGCTTTATCTGTAGTTCTTTCGTATCCTGTAAAGAGAGTAGAGGTTCTATTAGGTAAGTTCTTGGGCCTTGGTTCTGTACTAGCTGTTACTCCCTTAATAGGATTTGGCCTAAGTGGTATTGTTATTGCAACAATCGTTGGTGCAGAAGAAGGACTAGCATTTATTGCATTCATAGCACTTGCAATTATCTTAGGTTTAATGTATTTAAGTCTAATAATTTGCATTTCTGCACTCTGTAGAAACCGTGTGAGAGCTATTGCGGGAGGAATTATCTTATTTTTTTGGGCAATGATTTATGGTATGATAGTTATGGCCGTCTATTATGGAACCGGGGGAGACTTTATGAAACTGATGTCAGGTGAGGGCACCTATCCAGATTGGCTTTGGAGCTCTGTTGTTTTTAGCCCCAGTGATTTAAATCAGATGGCAGTAATGAGAGCATTTGGTCTTAAACAGGCTATGGGGATCTCATTAGAAGCTCCGGATTGGATGAGTATGCCTTTTGTTCTTGCCGTTCAGTTGATATGGATAATAATACCCTTAATTTTGGCATACATCTTCTTTAAAAGGAGAGATATTTGAAACAAAAAGATTCGAAATTAACTTTGGATGTAACTTCGCTAACAACGTGTTTCAGAATTAGAAAATTAGCAAACATGACATTTAAGGTGCGAAAAATAAGTTTTCACCCGTAAATTTGCTATCGCTATAAATGCTACCTGAGGGGGATTAGACAATGAAAAATGGGAATAATCTAAACCTTTTCAAAAAGATACTCTAGTCTTTTCTATAAATTTTCAGAGCTCCTCTGGCGATATCTGCTCCCAGCTCGCTCAGATATATCCTCAGACCTTTCTCCAATATCAAATGTTCGGCTTCCACCAGCCCCGGAATTTCTTTCTGCTGACTATGTGTGAACTCGTATATCGGGACTGCTTTATCTTTTGAAACAGCACCAAGCCTCATCAACTCCATTTCCAATGATATGCCAACCGGTGGGCTTTCTTCTACCAGCTCCCGCAAGTATGGATCCATCCAATCCGCTTGTATTATCCTCGGTTTAACCTTTCGCCCCACTATCTCAATTTTTGGAAAAACTGTAGATTGGTATAGCGATTGCAGAGCATCAAGGTACAGCTTCACACTTTTTGATTGATTTAACACACTCTGGCTGATGGTGATTTTGTTTGGATGTTCCTTTAATAAATCGCAAAAATCCTCCACTGATATTTTTTGCGTTATTTTGTAATTGTCATTTTCTTCCATTATCGCTTTCATACAAAAGTGTAACAAATATCTATATAAGTATTTTACTATATTGGTTGTGTATTACTGATATAGAAATTCATGAAGATATAAATAACTTATCTCTATTAAGGTGCAGATGGCAAAAATGGAACAGCAACATGAAGATTTTATGGCTGCTTCTGCAAAATGGATAAAATCAAATCGTCAAAAATATTGTCCAATTACAGCCGTTTCAAATTTGCCAAATTGGAGAAAGACATTCAAAGATTTAAAGAAATGGGGCCTTGTATGCCCATACAAAAGTGGCGAAATAATCATTATCACTGAATATGGCTGGTCATGGTTGGCAGAGAAACATCCTGAAATAATTGGAAGACATAAAAAGATGGATTGAGATTAGCAAGTAACATGTATAATCGCTCCGACCTTTCCTTTATCTGCCAGCTCATTGAATTTTTTTATTGCCTCCTTGGATGGAAGTTGAATGATTTTCATTCCGTTTTCCTCTGCAAATTTCTCGGCATCCTCGGCAATTTTAGCCTTGCTGATTGTTCCATCTCCGATTACTATGGTTTCGGCATTGGATAGTTCCTCTATTTCCTCCTTCCTGAATAAATGGCTGCCAAATATTCCCAAGCCTCCTTTTCTTTTCTTAACTTCCCCATTTGGAAATACGACCACATCATGTCTGTATTTCTTTCCATCTATTGTTACACAGCCAAATTTCAGCGAGCCAAATTTTGCCATGATAATAAATTTCAGCCGGGTATAAAAACCATTGCAAAATGTTATATGCATTTTATGTGATAGGAAAGTATGCTCTACCTCGGCACATCGGGCTGGTATTATGACCATTGGGCGGGGGATTTTTATCCGGAGGAATTGGATAAAAGAGAATGGCTTCAATTTTATGCCAAGAAATTCAATACAGTCGAGGTAAACACCACTTTCTATAGAATGCCGTTTCCAAATATGCTGAAGGGATGGAAACGAAAGACACCAGAAAATTTCATGCTTTCTTTCAAGGGCAGCAGTCTTGTGACGCATAAGAAAAAATTGCAGGAAGTCAATAGCATTCTTCAAAAATTTTATTCCCTGATTGATATAATAAAAGAAAAAAGAGGGGTTATTTTGTGGCAGCTTCCTCCTTCCTTGCATAAAAACAATGAATTATTGGAGAAATTTTTGAACGAGCTGAACCTGGAAATACCACAGGCAGTGGAATTCAGGCACAAGAGCTGGTATGAAAAAGAGGTTTACAGGTTATTGGAAAAATATGGCATTGGTTATTGCATTATCAGTTTTCCATCTCTTCCGACTCAAATTGAGGTTACGGCTGAATTCGCTTACATAAGGTGGCACGGGAAAGAAAGTCTGTATTCCTCAAATTATTCAAAAGAAGAATTGGAGGAATGGGCCGAAGTAATAAGAAATTTGGATGTTAAAGATGTTTATGGCTATTTTAATAACGATTTTAATTGTTACGCGCCTAAAAACTGTGAGCAACTAAAAGAAATGATGGAAGATTAGAAGGACGATATATCATTCCTCTTTTTTTGACAGGTAATACACTCCTGAAAAAAGTAGCAGAATTCCCATAATCTGCATTATGGTGAGCGATTCCCCCAAAACAAAGAAAGCAAGGATGGCTGCAAAGAAGGGTGCGGAAAGCTCAAGAGCGGAAACCTGCGCCGCTTTAATGTGCTTCAGTCCTTCATAATACAGAATTGTTCCTATGCCGACAACAATACCCGCCAGAATCTGGTAAACGTTTGCAATGTGAAAAGCAGATACATCATGAAAACTATGGATGCAAATAAAAATCTGTAGAATGTTATAATACCTGCATTCATGCCTTTAAGGTATTTTCTTACAGCTATAGCTGCTGTTGCCCATGTAATTGTTGATGCCAGCACCAGCAAGTCCCATATAGTTCCGAGTTTAAGGACTGCAAGATTGTTGGGTGTTCGGGTTGTTACCAGCAGTCCGGACAGCATCATTAATGCAATCCCTATCAGCCTATCCTCTTTGAGAAATAAAAATCCGAGCAAAACTATGAATATTGGCTGCATATGCCCTAGCAGTACAACATTTATTACCGGAGCCTTTGTCATTGCAAGGAAGTACAGCAAATCTGCAAAAAGTGTTCCGGCTAACCCTATATACACCATTACGGATATCTGACGTTTGTCTATCCTGAAGCTTGCTTTTGTTGCAGATGAATATGCCAGTGCCATTGCCATAACGATAAATGCCCTTATCGCTGAGGTATGGAGAAAATCCGAATTTTGATATGAAAGCTTTGCAAATACGGGCTCTATCGCCCACATCACGCTGGCGCATATTGCGGCTAAAACCCCAATCTGCTTATTGTTCATGCCCGCACGGGAAAGTTAAATATTTTGGCAAATCAATAAAAATCTTCATCCACCTTCATCTCTTCCCTTTTTGTTTCTTCAAATCCTTTTATGTAATCATCGTACCAGTGAATTTTTGCCGGTATGGCGAACGGCGCGCCGGGATAGGTTATCAATACCTCCCCCGCTTCAAGCGTCTGAATCTCCTTCTCTATTTTCGATATGTCCTGCTTCGCCGAGCCTTTTATTATATTCCTGTCGCCTTCATCGGCAAGTCCGAGAATGAAGAAGGTATTGAACTGTGATAGCAACTCTTCCTTTATCAATTTGGGCTGCTGGGTTATTGCACACAACCCTACTTTAAATTTTCTTCCCTCTCTGGCAATCTGGGCGAATACCCCTTCTGCTTTCAATACGCGCTGTGCTTCCTCCATGGTTATCAGGATGGGGGGCAATTTTCTGAACTGTTCCCTATCTCTATAAGCATTTTTGTTGCGGGCCAAAATTTTTCTGGCGAGAATGACGCCGACAAGCAATTCCTCGTATTCATACAGCCCCGAAGTATCAACAAGCACCACCTTTCCCTCATTTAGCTGGCAGAGCATTGAATCTGTTATCGCCACGCTTTCATCTCTGTGTATTATCTCGGATTGAAGTATCATCTCAGCCCTTCTTTTTAGAACGCCGAAAGTTATATCCTGTATTTTTTTGCCAAATGCAATGACCAGTTCTTCAGTATCCATTTCATACAGCTTGACCAGCCATTCCTTTCCAAATCTGGAGCGCAGGGAATAGAGAGCATCTCTCTGTGCTTCAGTGAAAGAGAATATATTCTGTAGGTCGCCAACGGTAATCTCGTATGCAGATATCTTGAGCGTGTTGTGCGGGCCGCTGATGCGGTGCGGGGAATAAACAATCAATGCATTTTTAGCCATCGGATGATCCCTCAGTCCTTCAGTATTGTCTCCCCCCTCGTAATATTCCCCATGTGGGTCAACTATCAAAAGCCCGTATTTTCCATGCGTCATGGCGGAAGCGGCGAACACTCTCATGAGATTGCTTTTTCCCATTCCAGTAGTGGCAAATATGCCTATATGGTGGGGAATAAGTTCTCCCTTCAAACACACTTTCACATCCACTTCCTTTTCCCCACTCCTTAACTTCCCGACTTCTATATCCCCCGCATTTTTCTTTAAAAATTTATAATCATCTTTATTCGCCCTTCTCACCTTTGAAAAGTGAGACGGTATAGCCTTTGGTTTGCGGAATGCCCCACCACGGACGTAGCCCAGGGAGGAGCAAACACCTATCTTAAAAAGCCTTCTTTCTTTTTCCCTCATGCTGTATGGATGCTCCATTTCATCGAGCATCATCATCTCACCGGCAGTTCTAAAACTCCATTTCTCTGATCCCTCCTGCCCGTACTGCAAATCCACGACACGCATGAAAAAAAGGGAATCGTTTTCCTCGTCCTCTGCAACCAGAATCTCTCCGATTTTTATATCTTCCCTGTACGGGTATCTAAAAACGATTTCCGAAACATTTTTTCCAATTATTCTTCCGAGCATTTTATCATCCCAAATATTCATGATAATCAAAGAACAAATCTTCCCACTCATCAATTGTAAATCCGCTTTTCAGTACTATCTCCCGCAATACTTTCCTGAAATATAAGACATCTTCAGATGTTATTACAACGTTTCTATGGATTTCTGCAAGAGGATATGGATACCCAAGACAAGAGACATCATTTGAAAAAGCTGACACCTTGCCGAGAATTTCTTCTATATATTTTTCCATCGGATTGATATCTATACGAAAGGAAAATTTTGAAAAAGGATGGAACTTTGCTATATAGATATTTTTTTCCTCAGAAAGAGGATAATACCATCTTTGTTCTTTGAAAATTTTATCACCTTTATTTTTAATCCAGTTCAATACCGGCAGCCGGTTTGTGTACAGGTCGCTTCTTTTGCATATGCCGACAAGATGCACTCCTCTTTCCATGGCGATTTCACAATTTTCTTTTATGATTTCCGATAAAAATTCACTTCCTTCAAGAGAACCATCCATCATGAGTACATCGCCCTCATCAAGCTCATTCATTGCATCTCTTGCTGCCGCATGTTCTTCAAGTCCCCTGATTGCACCGTTAACCCCATCCATGCCATCAGGAATTTTTTTTGAAATATTATGCGTCACTTTTTCATATTTTTCTGCAAATATTTTTTTTGCATCCCGCTTTGATATGACTTCTATTTTTACTTCCCCAATTTTTTTGTTTATAACGCCTTTTTCATCAGCTATTATATACCCCGTTCTCCTGCTACCTATAACAAAAGAAAGGCCATCGAGAACTTTGAAAGAACTGCCGTCTATGGCAGATCCTTTTGCAGCATTGCATCCATCAAATTTTTTGAATGATGCTTTATGAAGATGGGTGATGAAGCATCCCTCATCAAGCCCGATTTCCACTTCTCCTTCGAAATCTCTGCTCGCTTCCATTACTTCCTTCACGTAACCGAATACCCTGCCAAATGTTTTTTCGTCCATTGTGTGGATAAGCCCTGTTCTCTTTTAATTTCGATTAAGTTCCCATTCTGTATTCCACAATTACGCTTCCGCTTATGTCAACCAGTTTTCTAAGTTCCCCTTTACCATACACTCTGAGGCTTTCCCCAAAATTGCCTATATGCTCCCATCCCTGCATATTAGTGAATACCAGTACGCCATATATAAAAATTGCTAAAAATCGGCGCCTAGGAGGCTAATATCGGTTTATAAAGCTATCACCTCTTGCGTGGCGAAGTTTTGGTATTGTTGAATATAACTCCTATTTTGTGGAGTTGTCATTCATTCTGGGTTAAAGAGCACTTTTAATCGTCCAGCGCGACTTTTTTCAACTTATATTTCAGAGGGCAGTCCACATCTTCCATTACTTCCACTATTTTGTATTTTTTATTGCTTACTCCTGGATGGCATAGCCGATAATTTTCACAGCCGATATTGTCGCACTCAACTTCATGGAATGTTATGGTAGTTCCCTCAGCGCTATCTTTTTTTATGGCGGTTATAATTGGCAATTTTTCTATTTCAACGGCATTAACTCCTCCCTCGTACAGACTGCAGTCGTGATGTTTGTCCCTTACTTTAGTTATCCTGTATCTTCTGCCTGTTTTGAGGTTCGAGCACACCATTTTCAGTTTGCATCCCCTGCATTTTTTTGTTATTCCAAGGTAAACAAACTCGTTTCCATTCTTTGCTAATTTTTTGCCTATTAGAGTGACAAATGTCATTTTATTACCTACACAACACCCGTAACTTTAACCAGATGCTCTGCCGCTTCCTGAGAGATGCCATCTGCTCCGAGTACGGTATACCTATCAGGCCTTATTTTTTGAGCCATCAGTAACGCCTCGACAATACCTTCCTTTGAAACCCCGAGCTCTCTGGCGGTAGTGGGTGCACCTATTTCCTTAATCGCATTCCTTATCCCTTTCCAATCTCCTCCGTGGAGGTACATCATCATAATTGACCCGATTCCGCACTGTTCTCCGTGCAGCGCTTTCCCGGGTGCGATTCTGTCTAAAGCGTGAGAAAACATATGCTCTGCGCCGCTTGCGGGGCGGGAGGAATTTGCAACGCTCATCGCCACTCCAGAAACGATCATGGATTTTACTGCTATCCACGACGACTCCTCTATTCCGGGCTTTATATACCCTGCATTTTCTATGATAAGGTCGGCCGCCGTTTTGGCGAGGGCAACCGCAAACGAACTGTAATATTCTCTTTTCAACCTCCACGCAAGCTGCCAGTCCAGAATCGCCGTGAGATTTGATATGACGTCAGCGCATCCAGATGCCAGCATTCGGTAGGGCGCTTTTGATATCAGTGCTGTATCGGCAAGAACAGCGACAGGGGAGCGAGCCTGCTTGGAAACCGAGCCCACTTCTTTCTTTATCGATGCCCTTGGTGATGCGATCCCGTCATGGGATGCGGCGGTGGGGACACTTATGAAAGGCGCTCCATAATTAAATGACGAAAGCTTTGTTATGTCTATCACGCTGCCCCCTCCGACAGCAATTAAATATTCCACGCCCCATTTCATCGAATGATTTTGAACCCTATTTACCTCATCCATGGTTGCTTTCTCTACAACAATATCATCCACAGTGTAGCCATTATTGCTTAAAATTTCTATTATCCTGTTGCCAGCCAGTTCTTTCGTTCTTTCGTCATGGACGACGAGAGGGTGCTTCCCCAGATTGACTTTCTTGCACAAATCCACTATTTCTTCTATGACGCCGTGCCCTACAACGACATCTCTGGGGAACTCCATCAACTTCGATTTTGTAAAGGGCATTACATATGTATCATAATATGGAATATAGAGTTTTTGGGAAGTGGAGAAAATCATTTTCCTAGTTCGGAGGAGGCTGTTGAGATTATGATGTTGAAAAATCGGGAGAAACTTAATTCAGGAATAATACATTAAAAAACAAACCAAAAGATTTTTAGCCCCTCCCCCTTACCATTCTAATGAATTACCTCCTTATTGCCATGACGGCTTTAGTTGCATTCACATGGGGAATGCTTTTCGCATTTTACCTGATATTTGTCAGGACAGCCACCCGCCTCTCCCGCCTTCTTTCAAGTATAACGGGTGAGAGTGTGAGCATGGACGAGGTCTATCAGACTTTGAAAAACATCATTGACAAGGCATATGAGGATCTAAAAAATGGTAAAAATGGAAATTAAGATGATGTTTCCCAGGCTTGTCAGGGATGCCTATAACCAGTTTCAGAGCATAAAAAATAATCTCGGGATACTGTATAAATTTCTCATATTCGTCACACCGTTCCTTACAATTGCCTACTACTTTATTTTTATCCTGGATTATCTCCCTGGCGATGTAGCGGGGGCATACGGGGCGTTGACGGTTGCCTACCTATTCCCTCCTGCTGGAAAGGAATCAATTATACCTGCGATGCTTGCATCAGGCATACCGCCATGGGTGGTATGGGGCACGATGATAATAATGGATATTGTCAGCGCCGTAATAATTGCATACAACTGGTGGTTTCCCGAATCGATCATTAAACATGTCCCATTGCTTGACAGGGGATATGAATTGCTGCATAAAAAAGCTGAGAAATTTAGGAAGAGAAAGTTGCTCACGCTGAGTTTAGTTCTTTTTATGGTAGTCCCCTTACAGGGAAGCGGGGGGATAAGCACGCCTATCCTTGCAAGATTGCTTGGTATAAACGCAAAGAAAACGATCATGATTGTTTTTACCGGCTCTTCGATAACAACCACATTATTTATTCTCTCCTGGCTCGGGATTTTGGATTTCCTGAAAACGATACTATAAATTTTTATATCCAAATGGAATTTCATTCCATGGCGGTGCTTGTTACTGGGGGAGCAGGATTTATCGGCAGTCATCTGATAGACGCTCTGATCGGCAAGGGGCATGAAGTAAAATGCATAGATAACTTTTCTTCCGGGAGGAAAGAATTCATAGAGCACAGCATGGAAAATGGGCTCGATCTAATGGAAGGTGATCTGCTTAACAGGAATGATATAAAAAGGGCACTGAAAGAATGTGATACGGTGTTTCATCTTGCAGCCAATCCCGATGTCCGCCTCGGTGTTGAGGATACAAATGTCCATCTCGAGCAGAATATTATCGCCACGTACAACCTCCTTGAGGAAATGCGTGAGGCAGGTGTTAAAAAAATTGCATTCACCTCTTCTTCCACAGTTTATGGTGATGCAGGGCAGATACCAACTCCTGAAAATTATGGGCCGCTTATCCCAATATCCCTTTATGGTGCCTCCAAACTGGCAGCAGAGGGTTTGATATCTTCATATTGCTGTACATTTGATATGCAGTCCACGATATACAGATTTGCAAATGTTGTCGGGCCGAGAAGCACCCACGGAGTCACTTACGATTTTATAAAAAAATTGAGGATCAATCCCGACATACTCGAAATACTTGGGGACGGCAGCCAAAAAAAATCTTACCTGTATATATCTGACTGCATAGAAGCCATGCTTTTTGGCATGGAAAAAAGCGAGAGCAAGGTAGAAATATTCAATATCGGCTCGGAAGACTGGATTGATGTACGGAGAATAGCAGATATAATATCTGAGGAAATGGCTCTCTCCCCCGACTACAAATTTACGGGCGGCGTCGACGGCGGGAGGGGCTGGAAGGGAGACGTGAAGGTTATGTGTCTTTCCATAGATAAACTTAAAAATTTGGGGTGGAGCCCGCGGTATGGAAGCGAGCAGTCAATAAGAATGACCGCCAGATGGCTCATCAATCACATTTAAATTTCTTTTGGGGAACGAAGGAAAGGAGGTTAGACTGTAGCAGTCTGCTGTTGTTCTGCATTAGATGTGCCACCGCTTGATACGCTACCACTGTTATTATTTTCATCGCTTACCGTAAAATGCCAGACTGGTCCCTCTACTGTTGTACCATACTCATCTTCTGCGATCACTTTCCAGTAATATGTGTTGCCAGCGGTTAAAGAACCTGAATAGAGACAGCATGCAGTTTCAACACTTCCAATTAACTTGCTCGGAGAACCCACTCCAAAGTAAATTTTATAGGTCATATCATATCCGTCAGGAGCACCGCTCCAACTTAGCAGCAATTCTCCGTTTGAGCTAGAATCTACACTTAGACCGGATGGTTGTTGAGTGGAAGCTGCTGTTCCTCCACTTGCAACCGTACCATCGATAGAGTATTGCCAGGCGGAAGAAAGATCCTCTATTGATTGGGTAGGGGTAGATGCAATCGAAGCACTTGCGGAATTAGTGGTAGGACTGTCTAAAGATTCAGTGGTAGAAAAGGTTGAAGTCTCAATGTTTGTGCTTTCAACCTGTGTAGAATCTTGGCTTTCTTCTTCGCTACTCACATATATCGTTGCTCCATTTGCTGGAGACGGATTTGAGATAGTATAATAGGGTGCTGACTTGGGAGTTGTTATGTTGTTATTGTTTTCATTAGATTCATATACACTACCATAGCCCATCCCTCGATCAACCCATACTTTTATAGTGTATTCCTCATAGTCATGGGGCCAAAGGAGGGTGCCGACAGCTACAGGCTTGGTTTCGCCCGCACCAATTATTTCGTCAATATTACGGGAGGGGCCATACTTTATAAGTTCCCCATTTTGGTAGAGATAAGATTGGACCGCTATCGATCCCCAGTCAGATACTGCATCTGCATCACCAATATTGGATACATCTACCAAAATATCAACGTAGTCACCTGGTCCAAATGTTTCTGGATCAGTCCTTAAATTTTGAGGAATTAAGTCAGGTAATTTGGAAGGTGCTACTGTTATTTTATCCAACTTTACATAATAACCCTCGTTCTCATAGTTAAACGTGATCTGTGAGTAACCATATCCCCTGGCTCTTGCTTCCACCCAAAAATAAACTTCGTAGTTTGAATATCATTCGATTGGAATGGTTGTAGTTAACTCTATTGGCTGATGATATTCCTTTCTCTCACCATTAGGTGGTTCTAGCGTGTAGCTAGTGTGCCCAGCTAAGCTGATACAAGCTTGCAGGTGAAAGTCCTGTCATGGTAAAATCAGAAAGCCATGTAGCATATACCCAACCGCAACAGTAATGTTGTATGTTGGAGCGGTATGTAAA